>JAUNUL010000422.1 GCA_030538175.1 Propionibacteriaceae bacterium
CCGGAGCAGATTGAGCTCTCGGTCGGCGAGCCGGCCGCGCTGGAGGCAGCCGGGGCCGGTGAGCCGTATGCGCTGGAGGCTGCCCCGACCAGCGGTGACGAGATCGTCGAGGCGGAGATCATCGAGCGACGTGCACCGGGCGGGGGCGTCTGATGGCGACCAAGGACAAGGCGGTCAAGGACCTCGGGGCGCGGCTGCGGGCTCTGCGCCAAGCTGCGGAGAACGCGCGGGGCCGCGTCGATGACGACGTGGTCGATCCCGCGCTGCGCGTGGTGGAACGTGCCGGGCGCCGATTGGAGGCCTCCGGTGACGCGACCGTCGTGGCACTCGGCGGTGCGACCGGGTCCGGCAAGTCCTCGACCTTCAACGCGCTGACCGGCACCGAGTTGGCGACCCCGGGCGTACGCCGACCCACCACGCGGCGGACGCTGGCGGTGAGCTTCGGCGCCGATTCAGCCGACGATCTCCTGGACTGGCTGGAGATCCCGAACCGACACCGAGCCGAGCCCGCACCGACCGGGGGCAAGGAATTGGAGAGCGGGCAGAAGTCGCGCGCACTCGTGCCGTTCGGGGGCAAACGCCCGGCCGATCCGGCCCGCGAGCTCGACGGGCTCGTGCTGTTGGACCTGCCGGACCACGACTCCACGGAGGTCACTCACCGTCAGGAAGTCGATCGGCTGGTCGAGTTGGTCGACATGTTGGTCTGGGTGGTGGACCCGCAGAAGTACGCCGACGCCGCCCTGCACGACCGCTATCTCAAGCCGCTCGCTCGGTATGCACCGGTGATGATGGTCGTGCTCAACCAGATCGACCGGTTGAGCGAGGCGGAGCGGGAACGCTGTCTGACCGACTTGCGGCGGCTGTTGGATTCCGAGGGCTTGGAAAAGGTCGAGATCGCTGCGATCAGTGCGACCACAGGCGAGGGTGTGGCGGAGCTGCGCTCCCGGATCCGCAAGCGCGTCGCCGCCAAGAAGACCGCTGCGGAACGGATCGTCACCGATCTCGATGCGGCTGCCGAGAAGCTTGCTGCCGCCTCCGGGATGGAACCGGCGGGACAGGTCGACAAGGACTCCGCGAATCGGTTGAACAAGGCGCTGTCCGTGGCGGCCGGTGTGCCTGTCGTCTCGGAAGCCGTCGGCAAGGCGTGGCGGCATCGCGGCGGGATCGCCACCGGCTGGCCGGCGCTGGCCTGGATCGCGAAGTTCCGCCCCGACCCCCTGCGAAGGCTGCACCTCGACCGGTGGGGCCTGGGCAAGCGCGGTAAGGAGATCGATCCCGCCCGGGTCTCCCGCACGTCCCTGCCGGCGACGACCTCGGTCCAGCAGGCGCGGGTTGACTCCGCCGTACGCGACCTCGCGGACGAGGCGGCCGAGGGACTGCCGCGGGGCTGGGCGGTGGCTGTCCGCGACGCCTCCCGACAGCATCAGGACGCGTTGCCCGACCAGCTCGATCGGGCCATCGCCACGACTGATCTGGGACTCGACGGTGATCACGGCTGGTGGACCTTCGTCAAGATCGTGCAATGGCTGCTGATCGCGTGTGTGGTGACCGGGCTCGGCTGGTTGGCTGTCGCCTTCGTGATGTTGTATCTGCAGTTGCCGCCGCTGCCCGAGATCACTTGGTGGGGTCTGCCGGCCCCGACCGTGCTGGCGGGTGCGGGGGTGCTCGCCGGATTGCTGGTTGCGCTGTTCGCCAGGATCGGCGTCGAGGTGGGTGCCCGGCGAGCCGAACGTCGTGCCCGGGGGGCACTCGTGGCCTCCATCGCCAACGTCACCCGTGAAAAGGTCGTCGAGCCGATCAACGCGGAGCTGGATCGACACGACCTGGTGCGGACCAGCCTGGAGCAGGCGTTGCGCTGAGTCACCGCCGCCGACTGGCCGCCCTATGCCGCTGCTGCTCGGTTGGCTGGTTGTCCACAGGCGCTGCTGGGCCTCGAGCACTGTCCACAGGGCCGCGTTCGGTGCGGTCCGCGCAGGGTCGGATCACGCACTGTGCTGCCAACGGGCCCGCCACCGGTGGGCATGGCGAAGGAGCACAACATGGAAACGATCGTGAGCGTCACCGGACGGCTCGGCACCCACGTGGATTGTGGTCAGACCAATGCGGGACACGACTATGCGTCGTTTCGCCTGGCGACCAGCCGGCGGATTCTGCGCGACGGGCAGTGGGAGGAGGGCCCCACCTCGTGGTTGACCGTCAAATGCTTCCGGGAATTCGCGACCAATGTGTCGCTGAGTTTGCGCAAGGGCAACGCAGTCCTTGTGGTGGGGCGCCTCGAGATCGAGGAATGGACGTCTCCTGAGGGTCACCGGCGGCAGCGGCCGGTGATTTATGCCCACGCGATCGGCCACGATCTGAACTTTGGTGTCAGCCAGCACCGGCGTCTGGAACGACCCGCGGCC
>JAUNUL010000423.1:0-641 GCA_030538175.1 Propionibacteriaceae bacterium
CCATCGCCGGCACCAGTTCGTCGAACGACGTGCCCTTGGCCTGGCCACCGGCAACCCAGACGATCGAGTCGAACGCCTGCATGCTCGATGCGGCCGCCGACGGGTTGGTTGCTTTGGAGTCGTCCACCCAGGTGATCCCGCCCGCTTCGGCGACGGTCTCGATGCGGTGTCCGCCGAGTTTCAGGGCCCGCAGGCCATCGCGCACGGCCGTCGCGCGTACGCCAAGACTGCGCGCCAGGGCTGCGGCGGCGAGTGCATTCGCCACGTTGTGCGGGGCATACGGCTGGACATCGGCGACCTGTGCCAGCTCGAGTGCCGAGGTCTTGCGCTGTTCGACGAAGGCCCGGTCGACGAGCAGATCCTCGACGACACCGAGCATGGACATCCCCGGCATGCCGAGCGTGAACCCGATCGCTCGGGCCCCCTCGGTGACATCGGCTTCCTCGACCATCTTTTCGGTGGCCGGATCCTCCACGTTGTAGACACAGGAGTGGGTGACCCGCTCATAGATGCTGGCTTTGTCCGATGCATATTCCGCGAAGTCCGCATGCCACTCCAGGTGGTCGGGCTCAATGTTGAGCACGGCCGCGGAGTGCAGCTGCAGAGTGTGGGAGAAGTGCAGTTGGAAGCTCGACAGCTCG
>JAUNUL010000423.1:659-2401 GCA_030538175.1 Propionibacteriaceae bacterium
CTTCCCGTCGGCCTTCAGGATCGCCTCGAGCATCTGCACCGTGGTGGTCTTGCCATTCGTGCCGGTTACAGCGAGCCACGGCGTACGCTCCGCGGCCGGCAGATGTGCCGCCGACAGCTGCCAGGCGAGTTCGACCTCCGACCAGATCGGCACCCCGGCCGCGGCGGCCTCCGCCAGCACGCCCACGGCCGGACGCAGGCCCGGTGAGGTGACGACGAGGTCGATCCCCTCGGGCAGGTGATCGGTCGCGCCCGCACCGAGCGTGACGTCCGCACCGAGCGTACGCAGCAGGTTCGCAGAATCCCGGGTGCCGTCGTTGTCGCGATCCTCGACCACCGTCACCCGGGCACCGGCCGCCAGCAGACCATCCGCCGCCGCCATGCCGGATCGCCCAAGACCGGCGACCAGGACGTGGCGGCCCTGGACAGGTGCCGTGTGGAGGTCAGGACCGGGACCGAACAGTTCGCTCACAGACCCGCCACCCATTCCGCATAGAAGATGCCGAGACCGAGGCTCACGAAGATTCCGCAGATGATCCAGAACCGGACCACGATGGTCGACTCGCCCCAGCCCATCAGCTCGAAGTGGTGCTGCAGCGGAGCCATCTTGAACAGGCGCTTGCCCTTGGTCGACTTGAAATAGCCGACCTGGAGGATCACCGACATGGTGATGATGACGAACAGTCCGCCCAGGATCACCAACAGGAGCTCGGTGCGGGTGAAGATCGCCAATGCCGCCAGCCCGCCACCGAGCGACAATGAGCCGGAGTCACCCATGAAGATCTTGGCCGGTTTGGTGTTCCACCACAGGAAGGCGAAACAGGCCGCCGCCATGGCCGCTGCCACCACCGCGAGGTCGTGCGGATCGCGGACCTCATAGCAGCGCGGGCCGGCGCTGGAGAGCCAGCCACAGGACTGGTTGTACTGCCAGATATTCACCAGCACATAGGCGCCGAACACCATCGTCGCCGCACCGGTCGCCAAACCGTCGAGACCATCGGTGAGGTTGACCGCATTGGTCGTGCCGGCGACGAGCAGCACGATCCAGATGATCGCGAGCGGCACGGGCAGGACGAGCCACGGGATATCGCGGAGGAAGGAGATCGCCGGGGATGCCGGGGTGAGGTCCCGATGGTTGGGGAACATGAAGGACAGCACACCGAAGGCCACCGCGACGATGGTCAACCCGAGCATCTTGCCCTTGGAGTCCAGTCCCAGGGAGCGCTGCTTGGAGATCTTGGTCCAGTCGTCGAGGAACCCGATGAAACCGGCGCCGAGGAACAAGAAGAGGACCAGCAGGCTGGAGGCGGTCGGCGGTCGCCACGTGAAGAGATGAGCCAGGAAATAGGCGGCCACCACCGAGATCATGATGACGATGCCACCCATGGTCGGGGTGCCTCGCTTGGTGTGGTGTCCGGTGGGTCCGTCGTCGCGGATGAACTGGCCGTAGCCCTGTTTCACCAGAATGCCGATGGCGACACGGGTCCCCAGCAGCGTGAACACCATCGCGGCGGCAGCCGCGAACAGGATTGTCTTCACTGCATCTCTCCGCTTGCCTCACGACCCTGACCCACCAGGGCCGCGGCCACCTGCTCCAGGCCCATGGCCCTCGACGCTTTCACCAACACAATGTCTCCCGGGGCGGGCTGCACCAAATCGACCGCGGCGGCGATATCGGCCGCCACCGTGGCATGTTCACACCCGGCTCCGCGGGCGGCTTCAACCATGCGGGGTGCGTCATCG
>JAUNUL010000424.1:0-2106 GCA_030538175.1 Propionibacteriaceae bacterium
AACGGGACGGGTGGCGAACTGGCGGGCCCGGACGACGGTGAACCTGCTCTCCCGCGTCCAAGTGGTGCCGTCCTTCACCGATCCTGGGCTCTTCCTCGACCGTCAACTCGCCTCTGTCGCACTACCCGGGCCACTCACCCAGGTGATGACCGGACGCCTGCCCGGCGGCGTGAGGCGCCATGACGAGCTGGTGGAGGTAGGCTCCGGCCGCCATCGCATCCGGGTGCGTTGCTACCGACCCGAGGCCGACCTTGGGCCGCGTCCGCTGCTGATCCTGATCCACGGCGGGGGTTGGTCGCTGGCCGGATTGGCCCTGTACGAGTCGGAGGCCCGCCGCCTCGCCAAGCGGATCAATGCCGTCGTGATCAGCGTCGAGTACCGGTTGGCGCCACAGTTCCGCTTCCCGGCCCAGGTGGACGACTGTTGGGCGGCTCTGCGATGGGCGGACGAGCACCGCGAGGAGCTCGGCGCCACCAGCGACCGCACCGGGATCATCGGCGATTCGGCAGGCGCCCACCTGGCGACCCTGACCGCGCTGCGGGCGAGGGACGAGGGCGGGCCGCGACTTGACCATCAGGTGCTGATCTACCCGGTGGTCGACCTGACCATGAACAGCCCCTCGGTGCTGGAGAACGCGAACGTGGCGATTCTGCGCAAATCGGATATGGGCGGATTTCGCCGGCTGCTGCTGGGCGACCCGCCGACCATCCCCTATGACAATCCGTCGGTCTCGCCGATCTTCACCCCCGATCTGTCCGGCCTGCCGCCGACCCTGGTGGTCACCGCCGGACGCGACCCGCTGCGCGACGACGGCCGCCGCTATGCCGCCGCCCTGCGCAGGGCCGGCGTCCCGGTGCGCTGGCGCGAATGGGCGGAGATGGTGCACGGCTTCTGGTCGATGCCGGTGGTCTTTCCAGAGGCGCGACAGGTGACCGACGAGGTCGTGGCGCAATCCCGCAGATATCTGGGACAGGAGCAGGGTCAGCGTCCCCAATCACCCAGCGCACCTTCCAGGGCACCCAGGGTGGCGTCGATGAGCGGGCCGCGGTCGTCCGGCGGGCAACCGGCCTGCGCCCAGGCCAGACAGGCGAACTCGAGAAAGCCGAAGTAGCCGCGAAGCGCGTACTCATGCCGGGCCCAATCAGCCGGACGCAGCACTTCCCGCAGCGCGTCGACGTAGCCGGCCTGGGCAGCGCGACGCAGCGCGACGGCCTCGCGGGGCTCCTCACCGTCGATCAGTGGGGACGCCCAGGCTCGCGGATGGGTGGCAATGTGGTCGAGGTAGACCACCAACCAGGCCTGGACGCGATCGCGAGCCGAACTGTGGGGCGGCAGCGCATCGGCGGCAGCCCGCTGCGCCTCGGCCAGGTGTTCCAGCGTCTCGGTGACGATCTGTTGATAGAGGCCGGCCTTCGAGCCGAAGTAGTGAAAAACCAACGCCGGGGACGACCCCGCGGCCGCCGCCACCTGGGCGATCGACACCTCGGCGTAGGTCGCCTCGGCGAAAAGTCTGCGCGCCGCGACCAGGATGTCCGAACGACGCTCGTCGACGTCCAATCGCCTTCTGGTCGGCTTTCTGCGCGCTGCCACGTTGCACATCGTATCCTTATTGATCTATCGTCAACAAGACAGTTATTGATTCTCTGTCAATTGGAGCAGCCGTGAGCCTCTTGGATACCGCCATCTGGTGGCACGTCTACCCCCTCACCGCCTGCGGGGCCCCGATCCATCGTCCCGACCAGGCGGCGGCCGCCCACCAGGAACATCGCCTGCGTCGGCTGCTCAACTGGCTCGATTACGCGGTCGAACTCGGCTGCTCCGGGCTGCTGCTCGGCCCGATCTTCGCGTCCAGCTCGCACGGCTACGACACCCTCGACCACTTCCACATCGACCCGCGGCTGGGCGACGATGCCGACTTCGACCACCTGGTCGCCGCCGCGCGCGAGCGGGGCCTGTCGATCATGCTCGATGGCGTCTTCAACCATGTCGGCGTCGAGCATCCGCTGGTCACCTCGGGCAGCGCGCTCATCAAACGGGACGCCCACGGCGCCCCGCTGCCCTGGGAGGGCAACGGGGATCTGGCCCTGCTCGACCACTCCCGCCCCG
>JAUNUL010000424.1:2116-2397 GCA_030538175.1 Propionibacteriaceae bacterium
CCCGAAGTCGTCGATCTGGTCGCCGACGTCATGAGGCACTGGCTGCGCCGCGGGATCGCCGGCTGGCGTCTCGATGTCGCCTACGCCGTGCCAACGCAATTCTGGGCCGAGGTCACCGACCGCGTCCGGCAGGAGTTCCCGCGGGCGATCTTCCTCGGCGAGATGATTCACGGCGACTATGTCGGCTTCGCGGACGCGTCACACCTCGACTCGACCACTGAGTACGAGTTGTGGAAGGCGATCTGGAGCTCGATCCACGACACCAATCTGTGGGAGCTCGC
>JAUNUL010000425.1 GCA_030538175.1 Propionibacteriaceae bacterium
GAATCCGCCGACGATGGCGAACGATCCCTGGATGGCGGCGAAGATGCCGTACGCCCCGGCCAACTGCCCCGCCGGCACGAGGTCGGCGACCAAGGCCTTGATGGTCGAGTCCTGGATGCCGTGCGCGCAGGCCCAGATCGCCACGCCGGCGAGTGCCAGTGGCCAGGAGGACTGGAAGGCCAGGATCGGGACGAGGGCCACCAACACCGGGACCACCACCAAGACCCGGGCGCCGAGTCGGTCGAATCCCCAGCCGGTGAACAGGGCCGCGACTGCCTCGACGAGCATGGCGCCGGCATAGATCAGCGGGATGACGGCGGTGGTGAGCCCGAGGTCTCGGGTGAGGTGGACGGTGATCACGGCGAAGGTGACCAGGCCAGCGGTGGTGAGGGCGGCGGCGACGGCGTACGCGAAGAAGGCCCGCGGCAGGTGCGCCCCGAGGGCAGCCCGCCACCAAGGAACAGGTGGTGTGGTCACTGACGCGGCTGGCGCGGCGGAGACGTTGGCGGTGCCCCCGTCCGGGGTGGGATCCGGGGGTGAATAGACCGACATGTCCGGCACCCGGTGGCGGATGGCGAACAGGATCACCATCGCGAGAATGGCCGGCACCACCAACCACGCGAAGCCCAGCCAGAGCGACCCGGTCCCCGCGATGACACCCGCGATCAGCAGCGGGCCTGCGAATGCGCCGATCTGATCGAGCGCCTTGTGCACGCCGAAGCCCTTGCCGCGCCCCACGGCCTTCGCCGCGTACGCCAACAGCGCCGACTTCGACGGGGACCGAATGGCCTTGCCGGCCCGCTCGAGCAGGATCAGCGCTGACCCGACCAGCAGGCCCGCCGCGGCGAACCGGGGCGCGACCGCCAGCAGGGGTACGCAGACCGCGGTCAGCCCATAGCCGACGATCGTGAAGGACCAGTGCGCACCCCGACGGTCCGCCACCGGGCCCGCGGCCAGTCGCAGGACCAGCGCCATCGCCTCCCCCGCGCCGGTCACCAAGCCGACGACGGCGGCGGAGGCGCCCAGGGCGAGCAGTGCCGGCCCATAGAGCGAACGAGCACCCTCATAGACCATGTCGGCAAACAGGGAGACCAGGCCGAACGCGAACACCACGCGCCAAGCGCTGGGGCGCAGTCTTTCGGAGGCGACGAATCCAGGGCCGGGTCTCGGGGACGATGACGCGTGCACGGCGTCGAGAGTACGCCCGATCCCTCCTTCGCCTGGCCGCTGCACGGTAGTGGACCACGCAATGGATTGATCAGGCTTTTCAATGATAAAAGCCTAGAGTGATCCTGCACCGCGGGCCGACCGCGGCCCCACCCACCCACGACAGGAGCTGCCATGTCGCCCTCCCGGATGATCCTCGCCCTCACCACGGCCGCCGTGCTCGGCCTCGCCGGCTGTGCCGGTGCCTCGGAGTCGCCCGCGCCCAGCGCCGGCAGCACCACCTCAGCAACCACCACCGCCGCAACCGGTGCGGAGGCGACGGGCCCGGTCCAGGCCCGCCCCGGGCTGCCCGGCCAGTCCGCCGAGCAGGTCGTCGACACGCTCGACCGGACCAATGACGACCGCACCGCTGGTCCCGTCGGCTCCGTACGCCCGGGCGAGGTGATCCTGGCCGACGACCAGGGCCAGGTGTCGCTGCCCCTGTCGGACAAGTTCTATCTGTCGTTCGCGCCCTATGTGACCCGCACCCACGACTGCTTCAACCACAACCTCGCCACGTGTCAGGGCGAGCTGGCCAACCAGCAGATGGACGTCACCATCACCACCGATGCCGGCGAAACCTTGGTCGACGAGGCGCTGACGTCCTTCGACAACGGCTTCATCGGTGTCTGGCTGCCCAAGGACATCAAGGGGACCATCAAGGTCAGCCACGACGGCAAGTCCGTCAGCGCCCCGATCGCGACCGGCCCCAAGGACCCGACCTGCGTGACGACCCTCAAGCTGAGCTGAACTCTGGCGTCAGCAAACGCGCCGGCGGCGGCAGGGTCTCCCCCACCGCCGCCGGCGTACTGCTGATCGATCAGCCCAGCATCAGGCCTCGGTCATGAACCCCGCAAAGAACGCGCTCAGCTCATCGAACGCATCGAGCGGGAGAACCTGCGAGACATACTGATCCGGGCGGACCACCACGAGCGCACCCTGGCCGCGGTCGATCTGCTGCATGTCGAAGATGTCGCGGTCGGTGTCCTCGACGGCCGCGAAGCACTTCTCATAGTCGGTGAGCGCGTGCTTGCCAACCTTGGGCTTGAGGAAGTCGGGCATCTCGAACCAGTCGACCTCGAAGTGCGACTGCTGGATGATGCCGCGGACATCGAAGACGCCGTCGGTCGGCCAGCCCTTCGGGGTGTACTTCGCCACCGGCGATGCATCCGAGGCCAGCCA
>JAUNUL010000426.1 GCA_030538175.1 Propionibacteriaceae bacterium
GCTCTTCTGGCCCCGCGTCCGGCCAACGCTGGGTCTATTTTCGTGCACCTTGGGGCATGCAGTTCGAACTGGTCAGCTTCCCCGAAGGAAAGGCGTACGAGGCGACCGCTGACCGTCACTTGTGGCACCCGGCGCGCCCGGCAGATTGAGCGGGCGGTGGCTCCCTGCCACGATGTGTCCATCGACGAAGGAGTGCAGCATGCTGGAAGCCGATGGGCCAAACCCGGAGCCGAGCGGCGAGACCGGAGGCCGGTCGTCCCGGGGTGCGGGAGTCACCAGCGCGCTCGTCACCGACTGGCTGCGCCAACTGATCCTCAACGGTGATCTGCCTCCCGGTACCCGCCTGCGCCAGGAGACGGTGGCCGCCAAGGCGGGGTCGAGCAGGCTGCCCGTTCGCGAGGCGCTGCGTACCCTCGAGGGTGAGGGACTGGTGGCTCTGGAGCCCAACAAGGGGGCTCGGGTCACTTCGTTGGACCTGCGTGAACTGGACCTGCTCTACAGCACGCGCGCCTCGCTTGAGCCCATCATCATCGCCGACTCCATGGGCGCGATCACCGACGAGGCGATCGCCCAGTGCGAGGCGATCCTGAGGCGGATCGAGGAGGGAGTGACGATCGTCGACTTCCTGCTGCTGGATCGCGACTTCCACCTGCTGACCTACCGCGGCTGCTCGAGCCAGCACCTTCTGTCGGTCGTTGAGCGGCTCTGGAACGCGACACAGGGGTATCGCCGGGCGTTCGTGGCCCGACACGATCCCGAGTGGCAGGAGGTCACCACGATGGACCACCGGTTGATCATGCAGGCCGTCCGACGCCGCAACAGCGAACTGGCCGCGAAGCTCATCACCGCACACATCGTGCGGACCCAAGTCGCGCTTCGTTCCAGCCCCTCGGTCTTCTCCGCCGCCCGTGCGGGGCCGGCGCCCGTGGAACTCCCGCATCTTCGGCTCTGACCCGGACGCCTCGGCCTCAAGCGAGCTTCTCGACCACCTGGTCGGCGATCATCTCGCCGATGGGCAACGCCGACGTCGCGGCCGGGGACGGCGCGTTGCACACGTGCAGTTGACGGTTGCTGCTCCGCACCAGAAAGTCCTCGATCGACTTGCCGTCGCTGCTGATCGCTTGCGCACGGATGCCGGCCGGGTAGGGAAGCAGGTCGTCCACGGTCAGGGACGGGCAGTACTTGTGCACCAGGGAGAGGTATCCGGTTTTGGACAGTGAGTTCTTCATCTCGGTCAGGCCGGTGCCGAGGTAGCCGGGTGCGAATCGCCACAGGCCGGGGAAGGTGAGGAAGCTCGCCACGTCGCGCAGGTTGACCGAACCCTTCGGGTAGCCCTCGCGAGCCAGACCCAGCACGGCGTTGGGCCCGACCGTGATGCGTCCGTCGATCATGGGGGTGAGGTGTACGCCGAGGAACGGCAGGTCGGGGTCTGGCACGGGGTAGATCATCCGCTCGACGATGTGGTTCTGCGAGGAGGGCAACTGGTAGTACTCGCCCCGGAAGGGGACAATGCGGAAGTCGACCTCCAGCCCGCCCATCCGAGCCACGCGGTCAGCCTGTAGGCCGGCACAGGCGACGAGCGTGCGGGCCGCAATGGGGCCGCAGTCGGACTCGACGTGGACGCCGTCGGCCCGCTCGGTGATCGACCGCACGCGAGCACGCGTCACCACGCGGCCGCCAGCCTCGTTGACTTCGCTGGCGAGGGCTCGGGCGACACGTCGGAAGTCGACGATGCCGGTGGCGGGGGAGAGCAGGGCCTCCTGCCCGGCAATGTTCGGCTCCATCTCGCGGAGTCGGGCCTCCTCGATGCGTTCGAGTTCGATGCCGTTCTGGGCGGCGCGACCTGCCAGGGCATGCATGCGCTCGACCTCGAGATCGCTGGTGGCGACCACGAGCTTGCCGATGGTCGCATAAGGGATTCCGTGCTGGTCGCAGTACCGCTTGGTGGCCACTTCGCCGGCCCGACACAACCGCGCCTTGAGTGAGCCCGGGGCGTAGTACAGCCCGGCGTGAATCACCCCCGAGTTGTGGGATGTCTGGCCGCTGGCCACGTCGTCGGCCTTCTCCAGGACTGTCACCTGCATGCCGGGGCGACGATCCAGTAGCGCTTTGGCGGTGGCCAAGCCCACGATGCCTGCGCCGATGATCACCACATCGTCCACGGTTGTCCTCCTTGACGTCGCCCGCTGGCGCGGAACGGGCGCGGCCTCGTTGTCGCACCTCTCGGATCCAACTCTAGTGGATTGGATCCTATTTGAACACCAGCCGGGGCGCCGACAATCTCTTCCATTTGGACAGTCGAAGCCCCTAGTCGCCGCCTAATCTGGCGCAGTTCACCCGCCTGTGTCGTCTCACATGCTTGACGGCTGGCGCGGTGCTGTGTC
>JAUNUL010000427.1 GCA_030538175.1 Propionibacteriaceae bacterium
GAATGCCGGGCTAAAGGGAGTGCGGACAAAAAGTGAGACATCCCCAGCAGCCTGACATCCCGCTACCAGCGGGAAGGAAGGCGGCCGCCAATGCTGCCCGCACACATCCGAACAACGGTCCAACAACTGTTCAACCGTGGCCTGTCCAACACGGAGATCATCGCCGACATGGGTGACGACGCGCCGACTTCGACGACATTGGACCGGTGGCGTCACCGTGGGATTCCCTCGCCTGGGACGCGCCGTACGAACTACTCGGCACGCATCATCGCCGAATCGGTGGCCAATGTCATCGTCCACGGCTGCTCACGCCGACAGATCATGGACTCAGTGGGCTGCACCGACTGCACCGTGGGGCGTTGGGTGGCCGACTATGCCCCTGATGCGGCATCGGTGGATCTGTCCTGTTTTGACGACGTTGTGTCAGCGACAATGGACATCGTGGTCAAAGCACAGAAGAAGTCCAAAGAAGTCCGTGACGCCGCGCACAAGCGCCGAACACAGAGCAACGCCGAACCGGAATGGACCAGCCCACCCGACTCAGACCGGACTATTCCAGCAGGACCACCCGTGGGCCCCATCGACGGTGAGGGGGATGAGCTGCCCGATGACCCGGCGACGTTGAAGAAGATGCTGGTGGCCGAACGCACCAAACGAGCCATCGCCGAAGGGCACCTGCATCTGCTGGGAAAAGGCGTAGTCCCGGCGCACAACCGGGACATCACTGAGGTCATCGTCTCCCTGCGGGCCCGTGGGCATAAGCTGAGTGACCTGCTTGCACACACCGATATGGCGCCGTCGACGTTTCACCGGTGGGCAGCCCAAGACGGCCAGGCCAAGGCTGAGCGATTCCGCACCATCGGCGATGAGATCTGCACCATCGCCGCTGAGGCCGCCGCTGCATGCCGTGGCCGCTACGTATACGGCTACCGCAAGATCCATCGAGTGCTGGCGAATCGAGGTGTGCGAGTCAGTGAGAAAATCGTCCGCCGGATCATGGCCGAGCGGCAGGTTGTGCCCACCTGTCGCCGTACCGCCGGCTACCGCTCCTACCAGGGCGAAACCGCGCATCGACCTGAGCATCTGCTGCTGGTTGACGATTCTGGCGAACTGCCGGACGGCTCTGGTGGTCTGTCGGCTCATTTTCAGGCCCTCCGCGCCACCGCACCGGATACGTTGCCCAGCCATGATTTTCACGCTGACCGCCCGGGACAGCGCTTGGTTACCGATGTCACCGAGTTCAAATGTGCTGACGGCAAGGTCTACTTGTCGCCGTTGATCGACCTCTACGACGGGTTGCCCATCAGCGTGGCAGTAGCCGACTCGCCGAAGATGACGCTGGTCATGGCGATGTTAGAGGAAGGTCTGAGCTGCCTTGCACCAGGTGCGCGGCCAATCATTCATACGGATCGAGGATTTCACTACCGGGCGCACGAGTGGCTCGATGCGACGAAGGACATCGACGGCGACGGCAGTGCCATCGTCAGGTTTGTTCCATCGATGTCGAGGAAGGGAAACAGCGGCGACAACGCGGTCGCTGAAGGTTTCTTCGGCACTGTCAAACGGGAACTGTTCGGGGATAAGTCAACCGTGGTCAAGCTGAGCAGGGCCGAAGTGATCACCGCGTTGGACGACTACATCGACTGGTACGTTTACGGTCGGATCAACGCTCGGCTCGGGTACCGCACCCTTGTCGATCATCGAAGCGTTGACCCTGACCTGCAACTGACAAACGCTGCCTGAGGACTCCCTGTTTTTGTCCGCACTCCCGGCTTAACCACGGGATCAACGTTGATCCCGAGTTATGGATCCCGTGGTTTGGCTGATCCCGTGGTGTGGTTCTGAAGCGGCGGTCGCTTGCCGGCTGTTGTGGTTGTTCGCTTCCGCCGCCTGGTTCCGCCGCCTACTTCCGGCGCCCAGTTGTACCCGGCCAGGACGTTGGTAGCGGCGGGCCGTCGGTGCCTGCCGAGGGGCCGGCACCACTAGCTGCAGGTGACGATCGGCTGCGGGTCGTAGATGGTCGTCTGCGTCTCCCGGCTCACCTCGGCGCCGGAGAGGTCGCGGATGATGCGGGTGTCGGTCGTCGTAAAGCCCTGCGCCCCGCCGGAAGGCGTGCAATTCGATCCGGACAGGGACATCCGCTGCGGCGAGGTGTAGGCCCAGCGGCCGCCGTTGACGGATTCGACCTCGACGGTCTTGACGCCCAGCAGGCGCACCGTCACCGACCCGCCGCCCGCCGACGCGTCGATGATCACCGGGTGGTCGGAGGTGTTCTTGAACTGCAGGTCGATGGCGCCCTCGTAGACAGTCGCTTCCCGACCGGCCGGGTAGCGCGAAATGTAGTACGAGTGCGGCGTGTGGGCG
>JAUNUL010000428.1 GCA_030538175.1 Propionibacteriaceae bacterium
TGGTCAGCTCCGCCCATGGGTCACAGGACATCAACTCCACCGTGGCTGCGCCATTGATCGACAACCGTGCCTCCGGCCACGTCAGGTTGAGTCGGGCGAACGCCGCCCACCGGTTCTCGGTGATGGCCTGTTGAGACCACGCGGTGAACGACAGTTGGGGCCCATGGCTGGCGGGTCGAACCAGTTTCAGTTGCGATCGGTTCGCCCGGCTTGGCCAGGCCTCCACCAGCGCCGCCATGTCATCAACGGTTGCCTCGGGAATCAAGGTGGCGGTCACGAGCCAGCTCGTTGCCTCGCCAAAACTCCGGCCCGGAAGCGCTTCCGAGGTCACCGACGCAACGACCTTCTGAGACCGCAACCACCCTTCATGGCGCGAGGGGCCGCTCATACACGCGGACAGAAACAGGGCCACCACGGCCCCGACTGCAGTGATGGCTCGAGCCCAGCGACGACGCGTCATGGCGTGACCCTAGGCGCGGCCCGGCTCACCCCTCGTCGTCACCGGCACCGGCCGGCGTCAACGCTCAGGCGGATCCAGCAGCACGGACTTGGTCGGATAGTCCGAGGCGAAACCGTTGGCTAGCGGTGCGACGAAGACGTTCTCGGTGCGGGTCCGCGTGATCTTCCAATCCCCGCCCTCCAGCCGGAACGCGTTGAACAGCCGGCTCGATCGCAACAGGCCCGAGCCGTCGGAGAACAGCCAGGGCTGCATGTGGATCCAAAGACCCTCGGCCTCGTCACCGTTGACGAAGATCTGCTCCGAAGTCAGATAGTGCGCGTTCAACACCAGCGCCGGGTCCGATTTCTCGCCCCAGAACCGGGTGAAGTGTTCGCGGATCGCGTCGTGGCCGACGGCTTGCCCGAACTGCCCGTCGTAGTACTCGCCAACGCCCTCCCAGACGGCGTCCTCGGCGTACAGCTCCATGATCCGGTCGATCCGCTCGACGTCGTCGGCGATGCCCGGCTCGGGACACGGGGTGTCGCACAACATCATGTAGCGCGCCTGCACGCGGCGGATCTCCGCCTCGGCCTCGAGCACTTCAATCCGACGAACCAGCACCGCGATGTCGACGTCCTCAGTCATGTCGCTGACGCTAGGCCAGCCCACGCTTGTCGGCCAGTGAAACCAGCAGAACTACGCACTGAGGGTTCCCTTATTTGCAGCTTCGACCCCGTCGATCCCCGATTCAGAGGTTTCCGCGGCGCGCCTGGTCCCGTTCGATGGCCTCGAACAGAGCCTTGAAATTGCCTTCCCCGAACCCGGTCGCGCCGTGCCGCTGGATGATCTCGAAGAACACCGTCGGGCGGTCCATCACGGTCTCGGTGAAGATCTGCAACAGATAGCCCCGCTCGTCACGGTCGACGAGAATGTTGAGCCGCTCCAGCTCGGCCCAGGGCAGATCGACATCAGCGAGCCGACGTTGGGCATCGGCATAGTACGTCTCCGGCACCGTCATGAACCGCACCCCACGCTCCCGCAGCGCCTGCACGGTCGTCACGATGTCGTCGGTTGCGAGCGCGACGTGCTGGACGCCGGGGCCGGCGTACGCCTCGATGTATTCCTGGATCTGACTCTTCCGCAACCCATCCGCGGGCTCGTTGATCGGCATCACGATGTCGTTGCCGTCCCACACGACAGTCGACATCAGCGCGGAATATTGCGTCGAGATCTGGTCGGCGTCGAAGTGGGTGAGCTGGGCGAACCCCATCACCTGCTCATAGAACTCCACCCAATGGGCGAGCTGGCCCTTCTCGACATTGCCGACGACGTGATCGATGTGGGTCAGCCCGACGTCGGGCCCGACCGGCTCCGGCAGACGATCCGCCGCGGAATACCCGGGGGCCAGGATCCGCCCTGGGTAGTCCGAGCGGTCCACGAACGTGTGCTGGGTCTCCCCGTATGTCCCGACTGTCGCCAGCCGCAGCACACCCCGGTCGTCGCGTTCGACCCACGGCTCCCGGATGGTGCGGGCCCCGCGCGCCGTCGCCAGTTCGTACGCCGTCGCAGCCCCGTCGACCCGCCACGCCAGGTCGTGTACGCCGTCCCCGTGCCGGGCGACGTGGCGCGTGATGGGGGAGTCGGCGGACAGGCCACCGGTGATGACGAGCCGGATGTTGCCCTGTTCAAGGACGTGACTCACCGAGTCCCGCCGCCCGGTCTCCGGGCCGGCGTACGCGATCGAACGGAACCCGAACGCCGACATCAGAAACCCTGCGGTCGCGCGGGCATTGCCGACCCACAACTCGATGTGATCCCAGCCCAGCAGGCGCTGCGCCGGAGTGCGGGCAGTGTCAGTCGGCGGGGCGGCTGGGCGCGTGGCGAAGGTGGTCATCGGTCATCCTTTCGGGCAGTGAGCTTCGG
>JAUNUL010000429.1 GCA_030538175.1 Propionibacteriaceae bacterium
CGGGCGGGCCGTTCTCGGCGCTTGAGGTGCAGAGCTTCCTTGATGAGCTTGTTGCGGCCCGGTCGGATCCGGCGGCCTGGGCGGCTCTCTGCGGTCCGGGCGCGGATGGCCCGGTCAAAGATCTCGACGTGCTGCGGGCGAACCTGGCACAGCTCGACGTCACCCTGCGCCCCGCAGCGCGTACCCACACGCCGACGCCCAGCTACACGCGGAGGCCCACCAGCACGCCGGAGCCCACCTACCAGGCGAGCCTGGAAGGTGCCGTCGTGCACGCCGTACAGGTCGACTGGGCTGTGCCCGGACAGCCAAAGGCACGCCAGACGATCTCGCTCGCTCTCTCCCGCGTCGATGACCGGATCGTTCTGGTCGGGCTGCCGGAGCCGGCGTCCACCGCGCAACCCGAACCCTTGTGGCTGCGACAGCCGATTCGGGTGGCCGACGCGGGCCCTGATGCCGTCCTCGTCGCCGGTGAGGGCGATCCCCAACCGTGGCTCACGGGTCTCGCTGTGTCTCGGGCGACGCTGATGGCCCGACGGCTCGAGCCGCCCCCCATCACCGTCCAGTTGCCCGCTGCCGCCGCCGACTTCGAGGCAGTGCTGGGCGTACGCCCCGGAAGCCACCGCGCGGTCGCGGCGACCACGTGGCCATTCGGCGAGACGGCACACATCGTCGTCAACCCCGAATCCAGCAGTGCTCTCAGCGACCCCGCCCGCCAGGTGCTGCTCACCCATGAGGCAGTCCACGTGGCGACCGGGGCGGCGTACGGCAGGCGGGGCAACGGTCCGCTGTGGTGGTCGGAGGGGTACGCCGACCTGGTCGCGCTCGCTGCTCACCCCGAGATCGCCTCCGCACACGAAGCTCACCTGATCACCGACCAACGCCGTCACGGCATCAGCAGCCGGTTGGTCAGCGATCAGGACCTCAGCGCCGACAACGCCCGGCTGGATGCGCACTATGCCCGCGCCTGGTTCACGGTGCGGCTGCTGGATGGCGGCGCCGGCACCGCTGACCGGGTGCAGGCGGCTATCCACCGAGGGGTCACCCTGGAGGACGCCCTGCGCGCCGAGGGGTGGTCGACGCAGACCCTGGCGGCTGCCGTCGAAGCCGACCTCACCCGACTGGCTGGCTAGCCCATGCCGACCACCCTCGTCATCACCAACGACTTCCCGCCCACACTCGGGGGGATTGAGGCGTTCATCGGCCAGATCTGTGGGGCATTGGGGGACGTCGTCGTGCTGACCCGTCGGCATCCACAGGCCGCCGCCCATGACCGCGCGTTGCCTTTCCCGATCCATCGGCGCAGTGGTCTGCTCCTGCCCACCCCCGCCACGCTGAGGGTGGCCCGGCAGTTGATGGAACGACACTCTGCGACGCGGGTGGTGTTCGGTGCAGCGGCCCCACTGGGCCTGCTGGCACCCGGTCTGCGCCGGTCCGGGGCCACGCACCTGTTGGCGATCAGCCACGGTCATGAGACATGGTGGGCACGGCTGCCCATCGCGCGTGCTCTCCTGCGCCGGATCGGCGACCACGTCGATGCGGTGTCCTATATCTCCGGGTACACCCACGCGGCCATCGCACCCGCACTCTCCCCGCCGGCCCGAGCAGCGATGGTCCGGCTGCCGCCGCCGGTGGATCCTGCCCGTTTTCGCCCTCAGCACGAGGACCTGGACGGGGCCCATAGCGGTCTTGCCACCCCGGACCCCGGTGCCGCCGAAAGTGTTGGCCGCCCCAATCGCCACCGCCCGACGGTGATCGCCGCCGGGCGCTTCATCCACCAGAAGGGCTTCGACACCTTGCTCACGGCGTGGGCGCGGGTGCTCACCGCCTGGCCTGTGGGGCGTCCTGTGCCGCAACTCGTGATGGTTGGCGACGGCCCACTGCGAGCCACCCTGCAGGCGAGCGTCCAGCGCCTGCCCCACCCCGATTCCGTACGCTTCACCGGGCCCCTCCCTCATGCCTCGGTGCCCCGCGAGATGGCACGGGGGGACGTTTTCGCGCTTCCGGTGCGTACGCGGTGGTGGGGACTCAACCCGGAAGGCCTCGGCATGGTGTTCGTGGAAGCAGCTGCCTGTGGGCTCGCGGTCATCGCAGGTCGGTCGGGAGGAACGGGCGACACGCTCGTCCCGGGGGAGTCCGGCGTACTCGTGGAACCCGAGGATCCGGAGACCCTCGCCGCACACCTGCTGGACCTGCTCACCGACCTGCCCAGGGCCCGTGCCATGGGTGCAGCCGGCCGCGCCCACGTCCAGGAGCACTTCTCACCGGACACAACAGCGGCGGTCCTCCGCCAGGTGCTCGACCTGGGGTGAACCGCCGCTGCTGATGTGGGTCCGGGGTCAGACCCGAACCGGTCAGGCCT
>JAUNUL010000430.1 GCA_030538175.1 Propionibacteriaceae bacterium
GTGGATCGGAGGAAAGAGTCTCCCTTGCTGGCATGATCCAGCAGGTTCGACGGTCGAAGGTCTGACCTTCCTCTCAGCCCGGTGCCCCGGACTCCCGTGAATCGCCCAGTCTAGCCGCCAGCGGCGACGGCCGGCAGAGCGTCCGGGTGTGTGGGTGCTTCCGGGGTGTACGCAGGCCTTCTAGGGTGAACGGCATGGAATACGCGGACTATGGCGAGATCATCGGCCAGGCGGGCACGGTGTTGCGGGCAAACGCGATGAGCGCGGGACTCGACGCCCCGGTGCCCACCTGCCCCGGCTGGAAGGTCTCCGACTTGGTGCTGCACCAGGGCGTCGTGCACCGCTGGGCGGTCGACGTGCTCGAGGGCCGTGGCATGGGGGACGGCAAGGCCCACCACAAGGCCGGCCGCAAGGCCAAGGATCTGCTCGACTGGTTCGACGAGGGTTGGGCGGAGCTGCTCCATGTGCTCGGCAGTGTGCCGGAGGATCTGGACGTGCCCTTCTTCCTGCGCACCGGCGACAGCCCACGCGTTGGCTGGGCGCGCCGGCAAGCCCATGAGACCGTCGTGCATGCGGTGGACGCCATGGCGGCCCGGCTGGGTCGGACTCCGGAGCCGAGCGAGCTGTGGCTCAAGCCGCCCGTGGCCGTGGATGGCATCGATGAGCTGCTGCGCGGGTTCGTGCCCCGCAAGCGCATCGGTCAGTTGCGTGCGGCCGAGCCGATGAGTGTGGTCGTCATCGCGGACGATGTGGCGGACTCAGCCGCGGCGTCGACCAGAGCGGACGGCGGAGGCGCCGGGACGGCCTGGACCCTGCACGTGAGCGGGGAGCCCACCACCACCGAACTCGGTGCAGTGGACTCCCCGGACGTGGTCCTCCGCGGCCCGGCGGTGGCGCTCTATCTGGCGCTGTGGAACCGCGGTGATGCCCTGGTGGAGGATCCACGCGGGTTCCTCGACCAGTGGCATCGGCAGGTGGTGATCACCTGGGCCTGACGCGGGAACCGCCCACGTTGGCGGCGACTGCTTCAGACTCCGGTGATCACCGGGTGATCACTCGACGGTCTCGGCGGACCGGCTGACGCGTTCGAACGCGGCCTGGACCAGCGCGATCTGGGCCTGGGTCATGTCCTTGAGCGCCTTCGGGATCGTGTGGTTGACCTCGGTCTGCGTGTGGTTCAAGAGCGACTTCTGGAACTCACCGAACTGGTTGACGAAGTCAGGGGAGGTGAAGTCGAGCTCAGTGAGCTTCTCGACCCAGCCCTGCATGTTGTCGAGGTTCTTGGTGGCCTGCTCGAGGTAGGCCTCTTCGGCTGCCTCATGGGCGCTGAGGAAGCGCTCCAGGCTGCCCATGGCGGCCTTGCGCTGTGCCTCGCCGGCTTCGGAGACGTTCTTGAGCATCTTCTCCAGGACGTCGTGCTGGGACTTGACGAGGTTCAGAACAGCGTCGGCTGCGGGGTTGTCGGACATGAAAGCCTCCCGATCGATGGTGCTCGCGATCGGCGCGCAACGCCGCGCGAGCTGGTCTGATGACCAACTTAGGCGACCTGATGGTGGGGAGGGAAGAGGGGTTGGGTGGTCTGAGACCGTGCCGGGTCTAGGCTGCTCGGGCCGCACAGAGAAGGGACCCCCGTGACGATCCGCGAAGCCACCCCCGATGACATTCCCGCCATTCTCGGTTTGGTGCAGGAGCTCGCGACCTATGAGCGGGAGCCCGATGCCACCAAGGGCACCGTCGAGGGTTATCGGCGCGTGCTGTTCCCCGATGATGGTCGCCCGATCGCGTTCGCGTTCGTCACCGAGGTGGAGGGGGTGGTGGTCGGCATGGCGTTGTACTACCTGACCTTCTCCACCTGGGAAGGCGTCCCCGGGGTCTGGCTGGAGGACCTGTACGTCCAGCCCGCCCATCGGGGCACCGGCCTGGGCAAGCAGCTGTTGCTGCGGGTCGCCGAAGTTTGCGTACGCAACGGATGGACGCGCCTGGAGTGGTGCGTGCTCAACTGGAACACCCCAGCGATCGACTTCTATCGCAGCCTCGGGGCGTCCCCGATGGATGAGTGGACGACCTATCGCCTGGATGGGGAGGCGCTGGCCGCCGCCGGTCAATCGACGTCGATGCCAGCATCTCCCGCGATCTAGAAAGTTTCCTAGATTCAGATAGATGTCGTCATCGACGGTTAGTCGGTGCCGCGTCGGATCGGCGTACCCGCCAACTTTTCCGCAGCCTTGACCATCGACGGGACGTACTCCGAGCCGAACCCCAGCGCGCTCGCGAGGCCGAACGCTTCGTGCACAGCGTTGCCGACGGCCGTCGGGTGGCCCAGGTCGCCGGCGAGCCGGGTG
>JAUNUL010000431.1 GCA_030538175.1 Propionibacteriaceae bacterium
GCGTACATCATCCAACCGCGCGTCATGCGCCGCCAGGTCGACGTCCCCGGGGCCCTGGTGATCGTGGCCGCACTGGCCGGCGGCATGCTGTTGGGCATCGTGGGTGCGCTGATGGCCATCCCGACGGCTGCTGCGCTGCTGCTGCTCTATCGCGAAGTGCTCTTGCCGCGGCTCGACCGGACCTGATCGCTCAGCAGAGCCGGTGTCATTCACGGACCGGCCTCAGAAGAGCCGATCCTCGGCATTATCCATGCCGCGCAGCGCGTCATAGTCCACTGTCACGCAGCTGATCCCGCGATCCCCCGCGAGCACCCGCGCCTGGGGCTTGATGAGCTGGGCAGCGAAGACGCCCTGGACGTCGCCCAACAATGGATCCCGGCGCAGCAACTCCAGATAACGCGTGAGCTGCTCGACGCCGTCGATCTCCCCGCGACGCTTGATCTCCACCGCCACGTAGACGCCGTCGGCGTTGCGGCACATCAGGTCCACCGGGCCGATGGCGGTCGGGTATTCCCGCCGCACCAGCGTCAGCCCGTCCGCAATGGTCTCGGGGTGCTCCGCCAAGAGCGCCTGCAGGTGGGCCTCGACGCCGTCTTTCTGCAGGCCCGGATCGACCCCGAGCTCATGCTCCGAATCGTGAAGCACCTCGAACACCGAGATCTGCAGCGTCGCCCCATCCTTGCCCTTGACCTCCCAGACCTCTTGGACCTGGTCGTCCAGGTCGGCGGTCACCGCGGCTTCGTCCGGCTGCGGCTCCCGGACGGTCAGCGTGCACGGTGGGGTCATCCAGTTGAGGGGTTTGTACGCCCCACCATCGGCATGGATCGACACCGAGCCATCGGCCTTCACCAGAATCAACCGTCGCGCCGGCGGCAGATGCGCCGTGAGCGCCCCCGCGAAATCGACCTGACAGCGAGCTATAACCAATCGCACGCCGGAGAGCCTAACCGCTAACCAGCCCTCACCGCTGTTGCGCCATCACCGCTGTTGAAGCGCTGACGTTCAGTTCGGACTCTGGCGTCGGTCTCCCTGGAACGGCACCGTCGACGTGCTCTGCAGCAGCATCGCCTCCCGGCGCAGGCAACCGCGCAACAGTTCGATCCGCTCCGATCGCTGCCCCGCCAGCACCTGCAGCCGTTCAGTCTGCGTGAAGGGTCCGCCAGCAGCTAGCCACCAAATGAGCTCATCGGGATCGGCCGGGATCGTGCCCAACTCGATTCCCGCCGCATCGGCGTACGCCAGCAGGGCCGATTGCAGGGGCTCAACCGAACCCGCCAGCTGAGCGTCGGGAGGATCGGCTGGAAGGCGGCGTACGCGAGCCATCAGATAGGGAGTGCCACGATCCACGACCTCGACCTGATCGAAGCGCCATGTGCCGACGGCACGCAGCAGCACTCGGGCACTGGTCGGTCGCTGGTGCTCGATCCGGACCGCACATCCGGTCTGGGCCATGCCGTGCAGGTTCTCCTGGCCGACTTCGTGACCGCTGACGATGGCTACGATACCGAACTCCGGGTTCTCCGCATCGGCCAGGTCGTCGAGCAACTGGAGATAGCGTGGCTCGAAGATGCGCAGGTCCAGTGGCATCCCTGGGAACTGCACCATCCCGAGCGGAAACAACGGCAGGTCAACGATCGGCAGCGCGGGTGGTGTCTCCGGCATGGTTCCCCTCGGTCGGCCACAAGGTCGTAGGCACGTGCTCAATCATGGCCCATGGCCACGTGGTGATAGTTCAGGGCGAGCGCCACACTCAACCGGTTGTGCTCCAACGGCACGCCCAGCAATTCCAGGGCGCTGGCGACGCGGTATTTGACCGTATTGCGATGCACATAGAGCTGCACGGCAGCCCGGCTGGCGTTCTCCCCAGACTCCAGATAGACCCGCAGTGTCTCCCGCAGCCGTTCGACATCCTGCCCGGGGCCGGCCAGTCCGCCGAGGATCTCTGCGGTCCAGGGATCGGCGTCCTCGGGGTGTTTCACCAACAACGTTGCCGCCGCGATGTCGTGATAGCGGATCACCCGACGCTTCTGCGATCCCGGATATTGGGCCAGCCGGCGGGCCACGAGAGCCTGCTCATGGGTCGCCTTGAACCCGGCCAGACCAGTCTGGGGCTCACCGACCCCGACCCGGACATCGCGCATCTCAGAGATTCTGCGGGTGAGTCCAGCGATCGCCGGTCGGGGCGAACCTGTCAGGCTGAGCCAGGCATAGACCGAGCTCACGTCCCGGGAGGCCACGAGCGTCTCGACAACGCCGTGATCGGCGCCGAGATCGATCACCAGCTGCTTCAACCGCGAGCTCTGGACGTTGCCCCGGCTGCTCCAGATCACCAGCCCGAG
>JAUNUL010000432.1 GCA_030538175.1 Propionibacteriaceae bacterium
CGGGGGAGACCGCCACGATCCTGGGGCAGCGCGTACCCCTGCTGACAAACTCCGCGACCGGGGACGTGAAGGTGCTCGTCCGACCGGAGAACATCCGTCTTGTTGCGGATCCGCAGGGTGACGGGGAGGTCGTCGTCGTGGCGTTCCTCGGTGCGCTGAGTCGCGTGCAGGTACGCCTCACCGACGGAACCCTGATCAACGCCCAGGTCTCGGTGAGCGAAGCCGCCGGGCTCGAGGCAGGACAGCCAGTCCGGGTTGAGCTGGAAGCGGTGCCGGCGCTGGCTGTCTGAGATTAGGGGGCGCCGCAGACCTGCATTTGGAACGGAGTGAAGTCGGCGATCCGCTGGACAGAGATGTGCTCCACGACGCGATCGTCGCGGCTGATCTCAAAGAACAGTCCGACCTCGCCGTCCTTCAGCACATAGACGTCGCCGGTCCCATCATTCGGGGCCCGGAAGCGTTCGGTGTGCGGATAGGTCGTCAGCAGATCGATCAGAGGGGCGCCGGGGCGGATGCCGGCTTTGGTCGAGATGGTCTTGTCGATGATGTGCAGGGTGTTGATGGGGCCAGTTCCGTCGGGCTGGCTGGCGAAGAACTCCATCTTTTCGGTGCCCAGGGCATCGGTGATCTTCGGTCCGATGCACTCCCAAGCGGCTTTGACCTGGGATGTCAGGTCAGTCGGAACGGGGGAGCCGATCCGCACCGGACCCCAGCCTGCCGTGGTCAGCGTCCAGTCCGCCATGACGGCGCTCGTCTGTTCCGCAGTCGGGCTTGGAGCAGCCGACGGGTCCGGAATCGATGGACCCGGAGTGGGTTGGGGACTGGCGGAGACCGGTTGATCCGTCGGCGTCGACACCCTCGACGTCGTGGGTGCGACCGGGCTGGGGCCGGGTCTGGTCGCAGGGTCGGTGGTGGCCGGTCCGCAGGCGGACAGGGTCACGGCCAGCGCGAGGGCCGGCAACCAGCGGACACGCCGCACGTCGTTCATGTTGAGAGCATAAGGTCGCCGACCCTGGATTCAGTCAGGGACCAACGGGGTAGTGGCTGAGGATCGCGACGCGGTTCCAGGCATTCATGACGACCGAGAGCCACGTGATGGCCGACTCCTGCTCCGCGGTGAGGCTGCCGTCATCCCACGTGCGGGGTTCGGGCACAGCGAGCTCAGTGACCTGCTCGGCCAGGGCGAGGGCGGCCCGCTCCTCGGCGGAGAAATACTGCGATTCCCACCAGGCCGCGACCACCGCGAGGCGATCAGTGGATTCGCCCAACGCGATGGCATCCCGGGTATGCATCCGCAGACAGAACGCGCAGCCGTTCAACTGGGAAATGCGGATCTTGACGAGTTCGATCAACTTCGGGTCGAGTCCGGCGGCCTTCGCCGCACTCCCTGCGGCGCCATCCAGCGCGACGAGGGCCTGATAGGTGTCCGGATGCTGCTTTGCGATGTTCACGACGTCGGTCATGTCGCGAGCATAGGCGTGGCCACAGCTTGGGAGGCAGAGGCGATGGGAAAATACCGCACTAAAACGACCCCCCCATCCATCGGATCCACCCCAACCGTGCGTTTGGATGCGGTCTTTTCCAAGCTGACTTGGGCCTGGGCTCTCCACCTGATTCCGAGCTGTTGAGAGGAGGCTGGGATCCTCGCTGGATAACGGATTCGTCACGGTGCGGTGCGAGGGGAACCCGCTCCTGGGAACCCGGACTCCTCAAGGTCGACAGAGCGTTCTGTCCCGACACCGGAGGGTCATCATGAGGAAGATCATCGCCACCGCAGCCGTTGCAACACTCGCCTTCGCCGGTCTGACCGCCCTCTCGGGCCAGGCCAGTGCTGCTCCCAATGACGTCACCGCGACCTATGGGTGCAACTCGGCCACCTTCACCAACAACACGTCAGAGACGATCAACGTGAACTACGGCACCGCGAACTCCGGTGACGTGACCGACGTGCAGATCCCTGCCGGCAAGTCCGCCACGGTCATGGCGAAGACCAAGAACTTTGGCTGGACCGCCACTAGCCCCAACGGGACTGAACTCGCGATGCTCGAGTGGCCCGGGGTGGACCTGCCCGGAAACTGCACCGAGGCCGCCCGCGAGGAGCAGGCCAAGCTCTTCACCGTGACCTACAGCTGCAACCAGGCCACCTTCACCAACAACACCGGTGGTCAGGTGGTGCTGCAATACGGTCAACAGAATTCGGGTGACACTAACACCGAGACCTTGGGCAACGGCCAGGTCTTCGTGGCCAAGAGCACGGCCAACAACTTCGGTTGGTTGGCTCAGGAGCGCGACGGCCGCACGATCAACGTT
>JAUNUL010000012.1 GCA_030538175.1 Propionibacteriaceae bacterium
GGGCGCGAACACCGCGGCCACCCGGCGCGTCCCGCAGGCATTCGTGACACTGGGCACAATCACCTTGGGCGCTGCGGCGCGTTGACTACTGGAGAGCGGCGCCTGGTTGCTCACTCGGCGCTGACGCGGGTGGTCGAGGCCACTACATCACCAGTCTCCGGATAGAGCCGCCAGGTCTCCCACCGCAGCGAGCCCGCACCGGCGGTGGCGCCAATAGCGGTGAAGGCCAGCGCGTCTCCGGCGAACCGGACGACCAGCGATGTCTCGTGGGCTCGGCAGAGCCGGTCGATGTCGTCGGCTCGTGCGCAGAAGCTCTTCGTCGACGTCAGGTGCTCGACATTCACCCGGACCCGGTGCCGCAAACCCGGTGCGATCAGGTTCTCCTGCTCACCGGACAGCTCGTCCGATCCACCAACACCCAGCAGATCGCCTCCACCAGAAAGCGTTTCGCTCCACATCCAGCCCGGACGGCGGAGGATCACCTGATGCGAATCACCGAGGATGCGGAACTCACTCGCATAGTCCAGAAAGCCAGGACCAGGTCGGGTCGCCACCGCGGGCAGCAGCGCACCGAGGTCGGTCGGCCCCACTGTCAGGTGGGCCGGCTGGCTCGCGCGGGGCGGACGGGTGAGGTGATCGATCGGGGACAGCACCGCAGCAACCTAACCCGCTGTCGGATCACCCGCTGCTGCGCTCAGGACGCGAAACGCGCCCGCGATCTTTCCTTGGCCTTCGCGGCCTCCTCCGCACGGTTCTTCGGCGGCACGGCGGTGACCAACCCATCGACCAATGCGCGGGTGATGGCGGTCACCTCGGCCACGGCAGAATCGAACACCGCCTGATTGGCCTGGCTCGGCTTGGTGGTGCCGGCGATCTTGCGGACGTATTGCAGCGCGGCCGCGGCCACCTCGTCATCCGTCGCTGGCGGCTCGAAGTTGTGCAGGGTGCGAATGTTGCGACACATGGGGTCAGCGTGTCACGTCACGCGGACGTGCCACAGCAGCGGGTCAGCAGCTCACGACACCGTCGTGGAGGCTGCAGGGCGTACCCGCATGGATCGTGACGACATCGGGCCGCACGATATAGGCCACCCTGACGTTCCCCGCGAAGCCGGCTTGGCCCGTGCGCTGGTCCGCGGTGGAGACGAACCACTTCACCCGGTCCACCGCGCGACTGGACGGCATGAACGTGCTGAACTCTCCGGCCGGATCGAGTTGCTTGGCGTCGGTGACCCGGCCCCTCAAGGTGACATCACGCAGATAGCCGGGAGCTGATGACTCACGCACGGTGAGCTCCCAGGCCGCACCGTTGGCCATCCGCTGGCACTGCAGCGACTGGCCTGTCTCAGTGCAGCGATAGCCCGCTTCGGCGGCCTTGGCACTGACCGTGGCCAAATCGCCGGTCAGTGACGAACCGATGATCGGCCCGGTCCAAGTGCGGACGACGTTGAACGTGCCGTCGACCCACAGCGCCCGACCCCACGGCCCGTCGACATCCCGGGCCCCCGCTTCGCCCGCGGTGAGTGCTGCCCGGACATCGCGCTGGCCCTCGGCATCAGGCACGCTCAGGTCGATCGCCCGCGTCGCCGCCTCGATGCCGGCCTGGCTCAGTTGCCCATGGGGTTGGATGTGGACGCGCATGATCTCCCCGCCCACCGGACCAGTCATTTCGATGGCCATCTTGTCCGTGTCGGTGAAGTTGGCGCACATGCGGTGGAAGTGCTGTTCGGTCATCTCGGTCTCGTCGGTGCAGGTATACCCCTGCCCACGCAAGAACTTGGTCAACTCCTCGGCGTTGCCGCCCGCGTCTCGCCAGGCAGAGTCGATGCGCGCGCTGACGGGCCAGACCCGGTTGCCCGTCCAGGCGATCCCGAGGATGAGCGCGATGATCGCGAGGAGGGAGACCACACCCACCAAAGTGATGCCACCACCACCCGCTCGGCCCGGCTGGCGCGCAGCCGGGTTGGGCGGACCGGCCGCCGGCTCGGGCTGTGCCCGTGGGGGTGGCTGTGTTGGCTGAGGGACCGGGGGGCTGCCCATGCCAGGAGAGAACTGCGAGGGGGGTGCAACCGGTGGCCGGCCCGAGGAGCTGGGCCCACCACCAAAATCGAAGTTCGACACGACGCCACCCTAGTTGGCCATGAGCCCGTTGGCGGACCAGTCACTCAGGAGGGACAGCCCTCGAGAACTGCCCGAGAACCCGAGAGACCGAGTCGGCTGGCACCGGCCTCGATCATCGCGATCGCCGTGGCATAGTCCCGGATCCCCCCGGATGCCTTGACCCCGAGCCGGTCACCGACTGTCTCCCGCATCAGCCGAACCGCTGCCAGCGAGGCGCCGCCTGCAGGATGGAATCCGGTCGAGGTCTTCACATAGTCCGCCCCGGCCTCCTCCGCGGCACGGCAGGCGGCCACGATCTGGGCATCGGTGAGCGCCGCGGCCTCGATAATGACCTTGAGCAAGGCACCGCGCGTGGCCTCGCGTACGCCCGCAATATCGGCGGTGACGAGATTCACCCGGCCCTCGCGCAGGACCCCGACATCGATGACCATGTCGACCTCGTGGGCACCATCGGCAACCGCACGTGCCGCCTCGGCGGCCTTCACCTCCGGCACATGTTTGCCCGAGGGGAAGCCGCACACGGTGGCAATCTTGACCTCGCCAAGTTCCAGCGGCACCCCACCGAGGACAGTGGTGGTGAGCATCGAGGGAGAGATGCAGATGGAGAACGTCCCGAGTTCGACCGCTTCCGCGGTCAGGGCACGCACATCGGCGACCGTCGCTTCCGGCTTGAGCAGGGTGTGATCGATGAACTGGGCCAGTTCGGCCCGGCTGAGTGCCGTCATGTCCGCGATCCTCTCACGCCAGCCCCTTGCCCTTCAGCCAGGCAGCGGCGGCCTCGGCGGGACTGCGGCGATCACTGTCGACGTTCTTGTTCATGGCGATCAGGTCATCGGTGCGAAGCTCGGCCTGCACGGCATTGACCGCGTCGACTGCCGCCGCGTTGTTCTTGACCTCGGCCCGCACCAATGGGATGACGGGCTGCGGCAGGATCATCACCTCGGGGTCGGCGAGCATCACCAGTTGGTTGTCCTTGATGGCAGCATCGGTGGTGAAGAACGTCGCCACCTGAATGGTGCCGGAGGTGAGATCACGGACCTTCACCGCGAGCGCGTCATACGTGCGGAACTCCTTGAACTTCGCGCGATAGATCGCTTCCAGGCCGGGCGGACCATACGCCCTGTCCTTCAACTCCGCCGGTCCGCCGAGCACGGCATTCGCAGCGATCTTGTGCAGGTCTGCGAGTGAGGTCACCCCCTGGGCATCGGAATAGGCCTTGGTGACGCAATAGACGTCCTGGTTGGCGGCCTCCGCGACTTCGAGCACTGCCAGGTCCGGACCGACCACCTCGGCGAGCGCAGCCGCGATGTCCTCCGGCGTGGCGGCAGGGTTCTCATCATCGAGATACTGCAACAGGTTCCCGCCGTATTCCGGGACCATCTGCACCGACCTGTCACGCAAGGCGCGGAGATAAACCTCGCGGCTGCCGATGCCGTGGCGGGCGGAGGCGTCGACACCCCTGGCCAGCATCGCTTGGGCATAAAGCTCGGCAAGCACCATCGACTCGGTGAAATTGGCCGAACCGACGACCACCGACCCCCCGGCGGCGGCGCCGCCCGTGGCACCCGGGCTCGGGCTAGTCGTTGGGGCCAGCGGATTGGTGTTCGCCCCACACGCGGAGAGCGGGACGACGGCAGCTGCTGCTGCCCCGAGGGTGAGAAAAGTCCTGCGCTTCATGCCGAAGCTCCTTTGCTGTCGGGGTCGGGGTTGATGTCATCAAACATGTCCGTGCGCACTTTGCGGCGACCAGTGGTGCGTCGCTGGGCCACCAGCGCCAGTCCTCCGAGCAACAGATCGGCCAAGAGTGCCAACACCATCACCAACAGCGCCCCGGTGATCATCTCAGGGTAACCGTCTGCTCTTTTCTGGCCGTCGAGAACAAAGCGCCCCAGCCCGCCCGAGGCCGCCATCGCCGCCACGGTCGCGGTGGCAATCACCTGCAGCGCAGCGCTGCGGATCCCGGAGAGAATCAGCGGGGACGCCAGCGGCAACTCCACTTTGGCCACCTGTTGCCCGCCGGTCATGCCCATGGCCGCGGCTGCCAGGACGGCATCGGGATCCGCCGTGCGGAATCCGACGACGGTCGCATTCAGGATGGGCGGGATCGCGAGCACCGTGAGCACAAGGATGACCGGCAGCGCACCGGTGCCGAGCAGGAGCACCACGAACACCAACAAGCCAAGGGTCGGCAGGGCACGAGTGGCGTTGGCGATCCCGGAAATCAGCACGTTCCCCCGACGGGTGTGCCCAATCACGATGCCGAGTGGCAACGCGATCAGGATGGCCACCCCGAGGCTGGCACCGGACTAGAGCAGGTGCTCCCCGAGCCGGGCCGGAATGGACTCTGGCCCGCCGGACCAATTGGCGGGGTCTAACAGGTGGTCGAACAGATTCACCGTCGCACCCCCACCAGGCGCTTGCTGAGCAGGCGACCACGGGTCCGCTGCCCCAGCCCGAACCACGGCAACAGGACGCGCTGCAGCCCCAGGATCGATAGGTCAGCCAGCAGCGCCATCACCAGGATGATCACGATGCCCGTCACGATCGGGGTCATGAAGCCGGCCGCGAAACCACGGTCGAACAGCTGGCCGAGCGCACCGTTGCCGATCACGGCACCGACCGAGACCAACGAGATCGTCGAGACGGTCGCGACCCGCAGCCCCGCCAGGATGACCGGCAGCGCCAACGGGAACTCCACCCCGAGGACCCGGCGTACAGACCCATAACCCATCGCGACCGCCGACTCCCGCACCACCCCATCGACACCTGAGAAGCCGTCACGGACGCTGCGCACCAAGAGGGCGAACGTATACACCGCCAGCGCCCCGATGACGTTCACCGGGTCCAGGATGCCGGTGCCCAACAGCGCTGGCATCGCCACGAATAGGGCGATGGACGGGATCGCATAGAGCAGACCAACCACCGCGAGCCACAGCCCTGCGGTGCGTCCCGTGCGATACACCGCATAGCCAACCGGAAGCGCCACGATCAACCCGGCCAGAACGGCGATGAACGACCACAGCGCATGCTGAGCCGTCAGCCCAAGGATCTCGTCAACGTTGCGTTGGAGCCAGGCCCAATCCATCAGACCTCCCCATCCTCGGCTGGCCTTCGAACGGGCTTCGCAGCGGCCGGCGCCTCCGGCTCAGCCTGTACGCCCGGCTCGGGCGACGATTCAGCCTCCGCCGCCGGTACGCCCGGCTCTAGCGACGCCTCCGGTTTGGCTGCTGCGCCCGGCTCCGGCGACGCCTCCGGCCTGGCTCGGAAGCCCCGCTTGAGCCGCGCCCCCGGCTCGGCCGGCTCGGCCTCCGCTCGTTCGACGGCTTCCCGCTCCTCCTCCGCCTGCTCCGCAGCCTCCCGCTCGGCGGCTTCCCTCTCGGCTTCCGCCCGTTCGGCCGCTTCTTCGCGTTCCCGCTGATGGGCCGCGAGATCGGCCCGATGGTTTTGGACCTGGGCCATCACTTCCGCAGACGTCAGCACCCCCAGATAGCGTCCGGTGGCGTCGACTGCGACAGCGCGCCCGACCGGGGAGGTCAGGGCTGCCTCGACGAGGTCTCGCAGCGGCGCACCGGGCCACTGGAACGTCTCCCCCAGGGCCATGACGCGACCGGGTCGTTCCGCATCGGCCCAACCCTCCGGGTGACCGGTCGCATCGACGACCAGGACCGGCTGGGTCCGATCGTCGGTGCCTTGGAATGCGCTGGCCGCGTTGCGCACCGTCCGCACCGGGCCGAGCCTGGGCTTGGGAGTCTCGGCAAAGGCCAGCGACCGATAGCCCCGCTCCTTGCCGACGAAGTTCGCCACGAACTCATCGGCGGGATCATCGAGGATCTCCTCCGGCGTCCCGAATTGGGCGAGAATCCCGCCGGGCCGCAGGACGGCGATCTGGTCACCCATGTCAATCGCCTCCTCCATGTCATGGGTGATGATCACGATCGTCTTGTTCAGCTCCCGCTGCAGAGTCTTGACCAATGCCCGCAGCTCTGCGCGCACAATCGGGTCGACCGCCGAGAACGGCTCATCCATCAGCAACAGCACCGGATCCGCAGCCAATGCGCGCGCCACCCCCACCCGTTGCTGCTGCCCACCGGACAACTGGGCCGGGAACCGGTGCCCGAGTCGGGCTTCCAACCCCACCTGTTCGAGCAGCTGCCGCGAGCGCAGGAGCGTCTTGTGGTCATCCCAGCCCAGCAGGTCCGGGACCGTGCCGATGTTCTCCAGCACCGTTTTGTGCGGGAACAGGCCGCCGTTCTGAATCACATAGCCCATCTGGCGGCGCAATGTCGTGCGTCGGATGCTCTTGATCGGCTCGTCATCCCACAGAATCCGTCCGGACGTCGGCTCGATCATGCGGTTGATCATCCGCAGGATCGTCGTCTTGCCACAGCCGGAAGGACCAACCAAGACCGTGATCCCGTCGGATGGAATCACCAGATCGAGGTCGGTCACCGCCTTGGTGCCGTCGGGATAGGTCTTGGTGACCGATTCGAATTGGAGCACGAAGGTCCTCGAGGTCGCAGTCGGAAAGAGATCTGGTTCGACCCTAACCCGCAGGTCCGACATTTCTTCGGCATGCCTGCTCGACGGGCCGTGGCGCGGGCCCCTCGGGTTGTGCGGACTAGAGTCGCCGCGTGGAAATCAGACGTTCGGCCGACCGCGAGTTCACGCGTTTGGACTGGTTGGTGTCCCGATCCTCGTTCTCCGGCGCCGCATCCTTCGACCCCAGATTCGGTCACCCCCGCAATACCCATCACGGGCTGCTGGTGACGCACAACGAGGACACGGTCGCGGCCGGTTGGGGTTTCGACACCCACCGGCACCGCAACATGGAGATCGTCACGTGGGTGCTGTCCGGCTCGGTGGTCCACGTCGATGACCGCGGCCACACCGCGCTCATCACTCCCGGTCAAGCCCAGCGGATGACAGCAGGCACCGGCATCCTGCATTCAGAACGCAACAACGCCTGGCAGCACGACCCGTCGATCCCCCGCCACGACATCGACGCGCACGTCGTGCAGATGTGGGTGGTGCCGGACGCTGCCGGCGTACCGCCGTCCTACGCCCAGACCGACGTCACCACCGCGCTCGCCACCGGGGAGCTCGTCCCGATCGTCTCCGGGCTGCCGCGGCACCGCGATGCGGCCTTGCGTCTGCAGAATCAGTACGCCGGGTTGTCCATCGCGCGGCTCGGGACTGCGGGTGCGGCCGTGTCGTTGCCGGATGCGGCGTACGTGCATCTTTTCGTTGCCCGCGGGGCAGTCGAGGTGGACGGCGCGGGCCGACTGGACCAGGGGGACGCGCTGCGCCTCACCGGCATCGGCGGGCACCGGGTCAGCGCGCTCGAGGCGGCGGAAATCCTCGTGTGGGAAATGATGCGCACGGTTGCCCTTTAACCTGAGGAATCGGGCGTTAGTCTGAAAATATGACTGCTTTGCTGATCGCCGAAGACCTGCTGCTGTTGCTGACCGATGACGTCAAGGGCACTGTCCGGTCCTCTGATCAGGCTGATCTGATGCTCGGCGGGGCGCTGCTGGCCGAACTGTCCCTGGCGGGACGGCTGCGGATCACGGAGCACGGCGAGACGCACTACCGCCCGAACCGGGTTGTCGTGGTCAATCCAGCGCCCACCGACGACCCCATCCTGGATGGGGCGCTGGCTCGCCTCAGCAAGAAGCCGGACTACAAGCCCCAAAAGGCCGTGGAGTTGCTGGCGAAGGACCTCCGGCGCCCCTTGCAGGAACGGCTCGTCGCCCGCGGACTGTTGCGCCATGAACGCAGTGGGTTCCTGGGGCTCAACCGGTGGCCGGCGGCCGATCCCAACCACGAGGCCATGGTGCGCGCCGGGTTGTTCCGAGTGCTGGTGCAGAACGAGGAACCGACGGTCCATCTGGCCACCCTGATTGCCCTGCTGTCGGCACTGAAAGTGGTGGACAAGGTCATTGCCGAGGACGTCTCCACAATCGACAAGCGCGCAGTCCGGCAGCGGGCCGAGGAACTGCGCAAACAGAACTGGACGTCCGAGGCCGTGCGCGCCGCAATCAAGGCTGCGGAGGCCGCCGCCATTGTCATGGCCAGCAGCGCCGTCGCCATCGCGAATAGCTAGGGCTCACCATGTCCGAGTTTCTGATCGCCGAGGACCTCGCCCTGCTGCTGCTGAACGACGAGACGGGCTGGATGCGGGGTCAGTACGCCGACATCGCGCTGGCTGGCGCCGTCCTGACGGATTTGGCCCTGCTGGGCCGGGTGCGCCTCACCGAGGAGGGCGAACAGGGGGTACGACCCAACCGAGTGGTCCTCGTGGATGACTCCTCGACCGACGACCCGGTCCTCGATGGGGCCCTCCTCAAGTTGATCGGGCGGAAGGTGCGGTTCCAGCAGACAACGGTTCAACTGTTGCGCAGCTATGCCAAGCGCGCGGTGCTCGCCCGGCTGGTCGAGCGCGGGATCCTGGAACAGCGCGAGGTCAGGGTGTTCGTCGTCGTGCCGATGAAGACCTATCCGACGGTCGATTACAGCCACGAGGACGAATTGCGGCGCCGGCTGTTCCGGGTGCTGGTGCAGAACGAGGAGCCGAGCGTCCGCGACGCCTGCCTGATCGCCCTGCTCTCGGCGCTGAACTTGGCCGCCAAGACCATCGCCGACGACGTCTCCACGATCGACAAGCGGGCCATTCGGCAGCGCGCCAAGCAGCTGCGTCGACAGCATTGGGCAGCCGAAGCGGCCTATCGGGTAATCCAGGCACAGGCGGCGGCCTCAGCCTGAGCGCTGGCCCGACGCACGCGCCTTGACCCACCGCGGCCGACCCCTCGACCCTGCCGTCTACTCCGAAGTAACATCAGGGGCACCGGATCCGGCTGTCAAGGGAGCGTGACCGTGAGAACCGTGGCACTTGTCCTCGCATTGATGATCACCATCGTCGGCGTGGCGCTGTTCGCCCGTGCCGTCGCGCGGATCGTGGGCGTGGTGAAGGTCGGCAAGCCGACGCTCGGCCGTTCCGACAATCCCGGGCAGCGCTGGCGCAACCTGCTGGTCGAGTCGTTCGGCCACACCCGGATGCTGCAGCTCAGCGGCGTCGGCGCCGCCCACTGGGTCGTGTTCATCGGGTTCATGTTCCTGTTCCTGACGCTGGTGACGGCGTACGGACAGCTATTCAATCCCGCCTTCGCACTCCCGCTGATCGGCCACTTCTTCCTCTTCGAATGGGTCACCGAGGCGCTCGCCTGGGTGATGATCGTCAGCATCCTGTCGCTGATGGCGATCCGCTTCCTCGGTGTCGGGATCGGCAAGGGCCGGTTCTTCGGCTCGCGGACGTGGCAGGCGGTCTATGTCGAGCTGACGATCCTGGCGATCGGGGTCTGCATCCTGTTCCTGCGGGCGCTGGAGTTCCAGCTGCCGGGTGCCGGGGATCGCTTCCACTTCCCGCTCACGTGGTTCCTGCTCCCCGGTGGGCTGTCCGCGGGCACCGTGGAGACCGCGATCGTCGTGCTGGCCGCGGTGAAGATCATCGTGTCGATGGCCTGGTTCTGCGTGATCGGGCTCAACCTCACCATGGGTGTGGCCTGGCACCGGTTCACCGCCTGGCCGAACATCTGGTTCAAGCGGGAGTCGAGTGGGCGTACGGCCCTGGGCGCAGCCCAACCACTCAACGTCGGCGGCACCGCGCTCACGATGGAATCACTGGAGGACCTCGACGAGGACGCCGTCGAGCGACTCGGGGTCGGACGGGTCGAGGACTTCACCTGGAAGGGCCTGCTCGACTTCACCTCCTGCACCGAATGCGGTCGCTGCCAGTCCCAGTGCCCGGCCTGGGCGACCGACAAACCCCTATCCCCCAAGTTGCTGATGATGGGCCTGCGCGAGCATGCGTACGCCAAGGCCCCCTGGCTGCAGGCCGCCGAGTCGGCTCGCGCATCGCTGTCGGCGGGCGTACGCGCGGAAGCCGAACGCGCGCTCGTCGGGGCCGGCGCACCGACTGCTGCCGAGCAGGCACACGGCAACCCGATCCAGGTCGGCGAGGACGGCCCGCTGGCGGTCATCGACCCGGACGTGCTGTGGGCGTGCACGACCTGCGGCGCGTGCGTGCAGCAGTGCCCGGTCGACATCGAACACGTCGACCACATCCTCGACATGCGCCGCTATGAGGTGCTGGTGGCCTCGGAGTTCCCCGAGGAACTGAACAGCCTGTTCAAGGGGCTTGAGTCCAAGGGCAACCCGTGGAACCTCAACAAGAAGGGCCGCATGGATTGGGCCAAGGACCTGCCCTTCGAGGTCCCGGTCGTCGGCTCGGATGTCGAGGATCTGACGTCGGTCGACTATCTGTTCTGGGTCGGTTGCGCCGGTGCCTTTGAGGACCGGGCCAAGAAGACCACCCAGGCGGTCGCGGAGCTGATGCACACCGCCGGCGTCACGTTCGCGGTGCTCGGCAAGAACGAGACCTGCACCGGCGACTCCGCGCGCCGCTCCGGCAACGAGTTCGTCTATCTGCAGCTCGCGGAGGAGAACAAGGAGACCCTCACCGAAGCCAAGGCGCAGAAGGTCGTCACCACCTGCCCACACTGCATGAACACGCTGCGCAATGAATACCGCCAGCTCGGGCTCGAACTGGACGTCGTGCACCACACCCAGCTGCTGAACCGCCTCGTCCGCGACGGTCGGCTCACCCCTGCCGCTGCCCCGGCCGGGGAGGCCGGTGGGCGGACCATCACCTATCACGACCCCTGCTATCTGGGTCGGCACAATCAGGTGTACGCCCCGCCGCGCGAGCTGCTCGGCGGCATCCCGGGTGCGACGGTGAGCGAGATGCCCCGGCACGGGGCGACGTCGTTCTGCTGCGGCGCCGGCGGCGCCCGGATGTGGATGGAGGAACGCATCGGCACCCGGATCAACGCCAACCGCACCCAGGAGGCGCTGACCGTGCTCGGCCAGGCCCCCCGCGCCGCGGTGGCCACCGGCTGCCCGTTCTGCCGGGTGATGCTGTCCGATGGCGTCACCGCCGAACAGGCCGACGGCAAGGGCGAGAACGTCGAGGTGCTCGACGTCGCCCAGCTCCTGCTCGAGTCGGTGCGACGCGGTCAGACCGACCCCGCGTCCTGACCCTCAGGGGCGACTGCCAAACTGGAGATAAATCGATTTATCTCGAGGAGGTCGTCATGACTGAGAACCAGAACGTCCCGCAGGAGCCGGAGAAGCACGAATCGGGTTACAGCGAGAACATCGATCCGGAACCGATGGATCCGGTGACCGAGTTGGGCGATGAGGAGCACCATCCGGAACGCCACGAGTCCGGGTACAGCGAGTACGGAAACGTCGTCGACCCCACGAAGAACGCCAGCGAATGATGCCTCTCTGAGGTGCTGCCGGGTCGGGCCAGTTCTGAGGCCTGACCCGGCATCCTCACGGGGTCAAGATCACTGGGCCGAACTGACAGGCCACATCACTGGGCCAGTCGACCGATCCGGAACTGGTCGAGCGTCGCGTTCGGACGCTGGGACGTGCCGTGCTGATCATTGAACGCCTGCGTCGCATCGGTGCCGCACAGATTGAGGATCCGCTGCGGACCGCCGGGATGCTGGGCGATCCAGCCGGTCAGGTCGACGACCTCACCACGCACCGCCGCCCAGCATGACTGAGCAGTGTTGTGGGCGCGGATATCGGCCAGGGTGTATGTCGCATCCTGAGTAGTGGCCGACGGTGTCGCCGACGGCGCCGTGGACACTCGGCCGGAGCCTTCCTGCTCGCCCTTCTCATCGTCCGCACCGTCGTGGCTGGTCGCGGTCTGCTGGTTGGCGGGACCCGCCGACGCCTCCAGATGCGACGTCCACACCGAGCTCGCCCCCGAGTGCCCGGCGAGCACCACGACGACGATCGCGGCCACCGCGACCGCACCCGCCACCACACCGCTTGTCCGCTCGATGGCCGAGGCCGGCGTTCCTGCCGCGCGGCGACGACCGAGGAACCACCAGGCACCGGCGAAGAGCATCAACAGCACGGCGGCAAGGACCGTGCGATCGCCCCACTCCTCGTGCGCCTCAGGCAGGCGGGTCAGCTCTGCGAGGGACTCACCCGAGAGTTTGGCAATGCCTGCGCTGATGGTCGCGATCCCCGTGATCGCGAGCGCCGGCAGCAGATAGTGGGTGCGCAGCTTCGGCACGAAGAGACAGGCGAGAATGCCGAGCGCACCGAGGGGCAGCAGGACAACCACCGCGTGCACGATCAGCGGATGCAGGGGAAGGCTGAAAGCCGAGGTTTCAAGCAGGAACATGAGAAAAGCGTAAAACCGTCGAACCCTGACGCCGCAAATCCACGCGGCAGGAATCCCCGCCCAGAAAGGCAAAATCTGCAGCCAAGTCGCGCTGCCGATCGCAACACCCCTAGTCGGGCATGATCACTTCGACTTCGGATGCAGATATTGCCGTTTCTCACCCGGACGATGGTTTGCTGTGGGGGTGATTCGCTCCTATCGCACGGTCGCCCGCGTCGCCGAGGTCGACCTTGAGGTCAAGCGGTCGATCTTCCGCTGTCGCATCGAACCGGTCACCGACGAGGCGACCGCCCGGGCGGTCATCGAGCGGGCCCGCGCTGCGCATTGGGATGCGCGACATCACTGCTCGGCGTTCATCCTCGATCCGGCCGGTCAGACCGCCCGGTCCTCCGACGATGGCGAGCCGGCCGGGACAGCTGGTGCGCCCATGCTGGAAGTGCTGCGCGGCGCCGGCGTGACCGATGTCGTCGCGGTCGTGACCCGCTGGTTCGGCGGCACCCTGTTGGGTGCCGGTGGGCTGGTGCGGGCGTACTCGGATGCGGTCCGCGCCGGGCTGGCCGAAGCCGGCGTACGCCACCGGGAGCTGCGGGCCGAGTTCGCCGTCGATCTCGACCATGCGGTCGCCGGGCGGGTTGAGTCGGAGGTGCGGGCGCGGGGGTACGCCGTCCTCGACACCACCTATGCGGCACAGGTGACGCTGCGGCTCGGTGTTCCCATCCCGGACACCGAGGCGCTCGCGGCAACGATCGCGGAACTCACCGGGGGTGCCGCGACGGTCCGGCCGGTCGGTGAGTCCTGGGTCGACGTGCCCAGCTGACGTCGTCGCACGGTCCAAGGGCGCCCGATCGGGGCTGGGTCAACGCTGCAAGTGCCCGTGGCGATGGCAGGTCCGCGAGATCGACTGCTCCCGCAGGACGCTGAGAAGCTCACGGCGACCGTTCGCCAGCACCCGGCCGCCGAGCGCGACGACACCGGCGCACGACAACCGGTTCGCGACCTGAGCGGACTGCACGGGCGGCCCCACTACCCGGACCCGCTCCCCGTCAAACCGGTCGGCGAATGCGGCATCGGTCTCCAAGCGCACCTCGCACCGCAGGATGTGCCCACCGAGCTGGGTGGCATACGGCGCCTCCGGCGCGATACTCAACGCCAGCGGCGCACCGACCCGACGGGCCGCCAACACGACCCGCAGCACCTCCACCAGCCTGGATTCCGCCAGCCCCCTGACCGTCAACGCTGCCGGCACACGGCGCAGAATGTTCTCCTGCACCCCCAGGTCGGCCAACACGAGGTCCGGGCGCAGGACGTCCCGCCAGGCCAAGGCATCCGACTCAGCAGCGGCCTGCAACCAGGCCCGATCCTCGGGTTCGGTCACCAGCGATGTGAAGACGCCCAGAGTGTGGCCGAGCTCGTCGTCGATCCGGACCCCCCGCACCGGCGGGGCAACCTCGGTCCACTGCCCGAACTGCTGCACATAGTCCGGCCCGCCCACCTTCGCGCCGACGCAGCCCTTCCCACCGCCGAAGGGTTGGCGACCGATGATCGTGCCGGTGGTGTCGCGATTGACGTACGCATTGCCGACCCCGACCCGAGCCAGCCAGTGGGCCACCTCCTCGCTGTCGAGGGAGTGCAAGCCACCGCTCACGGCGACGGTGGTGTCGTGCTGCCACCGGATCGCCTCGTCGAGGGAGCGCGCCCGCATGATGCCGAGCACCGGCCCCAACACCGGGGTGCGGTGGAACCAGGACCCGGGCTGGACGCCGACCCGCACCCCGGGTGACCAGAGCCGCCCGGAATCATCCAGAGGTGTCGGCTCGATCAGCCAGGACTCCCCCGGATCAAGGGTCGTGAGGGCCCTGGCCAAGTCCGCCTTGGGGGCGGTGGCCAAGGGGCCCGTCGTGACGCTCAGGTCCGTCGGCCAGCCGACCCGCAGCGAGGTGACTGCATCAACGAGCTGGTCCCGGAAGCGGCGCGAGGCGCCCACCTCGCCCACGAGGATCGCCAGGGAGGCCGCGCCCCCATGCTGCCCGGTGTGACCGAAGGCGGAGGCGACCAAGTCGATGATCGACTCTTCGATGTCCGCGGCGTCCGTGATGATCAGGGCATTGCGGCCCGCAAGGTTGGCAATGACACCGTGCCCACCGGAACGCCGGACGCGGGCCTCAATCAACGCACGTGCAGCAGCCCACGGCCCGGTGACCACCACCGCATCGATGTGATCGTGCCCGGTCAGCGCGTGGATCAGTTCGGGCTGCGCACCGCGCACCACTTGGACGACGTCCCCGATATCCGTGCCGCCGTCATTGATGCCTGCCGCGTGCAGCGCCTCGACGAGGATCTCGCTGCAGCGGGGGGCGCCCGGCGCCGGCACGACCACAACCGCCGAGCCCGCAGCGAGGGCGGCGAATAGACCGCTGGACCCGCAGGCCACCGGCGACACGGCCGCTGGCAGCACCACCGTCAGGTCGTGCGGGGTAAAGGTGAGCCCATCGGTCAGGAACCGATCGGTGGCGAGCTCGACCGCGCGATCCGCGTACCACAGCGCACAGTCCACCGCCGCCGACACTTCATGATCGGCCTCCGCAACCGGCCGCCCAGACTCCGCCACCAGGGCGGTCACGAGGTCACCCCGACGGGCTTCCAACGCATCCGCGGCCTGACGCAACGCTGCGGCCCTCTCGGTTGCGTCGCGGTCGGCCCAGATCGCCCCCGCCGCCCTGCCCCGCGCGACCACTGCGTCGACCTGCGGGGCTGCGGTGAGGACCTGCGACCACGGCGGGGCGGGCTCGGCGGCGACCAGCCCGGCAGCCCAGGCACGGACCTCAGCCAGGTGCGGGTCCGAATCAGGAGTGTTGACAAACCTCCTGGACGTCCTGTCGACGTCGAAGGCCGAGGGCCGCTTCGGGGAGCGGTGCGGGGCGGTCGGCACGGTGCCCATCGCCGCCACGGCCCCCCGGAACCGCTCCTCCGCCGCCTCCAGTTGATTGCCGAACATGGCGTGCAGGAAATTCTCCGGCTGGGCGTTCTCCTCCAGCCGCTGGATGATGTACGTCGAGGCCAGCTCGAAGTGATCCTTCGGCACCACTGGGGAATAGAGGATCACCGACCCGACCGTGTCCCGCACGGCCCGCACCTTGGCCGGTGCCCAACCATTCGACATCTCGATGTCGACCCGGTCCGCGACGCCCCGACCACGCGCCAACAGATAGGCCAAGGCGATGTCATAGAGGTTGTGTGTGCCGATCCCGACATGAAATCCGGGTCCATGCTCTTGCGACATCGCCCGATCGATCAGCGTCAGATAGCAGGCATCGGTCTCCGCCTTGGTCGAGAACGGCGCCAACGCCCACCCCTGCACCGCGGATTCGACCCGTTCGAGCGCGAGGTTCGCGCCCTTCACCAAGCGGACCTTGATGGGTGCGCCACCTGCGGCATGACGGTGCTGGGCAAACTCGATCAAGCGCTCGAGTGCCGCCCGGGAATCCGGCAAGTACGCCTGGAGCGCCAGCCCGGCGGAGACCTGCCGGAACTCCGGCTCCGACAGCAGGCGGGTGAAGACCGCCAACCCGAGATCGAGATCGCGGTATTCAGCGAGATCGAGGTTGACGAATGCGTTCTTCGCTGCAGCCACCCGGAAGACATCCCGCAGGCGGGCGACGACGCGGTCGACGGCGCCGTCGAGATCCCAGTACGCCATCCGCGGCGTCAGGTCTGCCACGTCGATCGAGACGTGATCGACCCCCGGTATCGCCAACAGATCCAGCACCCCGCGCAGCCGTTCGTCGGCACCGCGCTCCCCGACGACCGCCTGGCCGAGCAGGTTGAAGTTGAGTTGGAATCCATTGCGCCGGGCCTCACGCACCCGACGGGCGAGGTTGGCCGGTTCGGTGTCCATGACGAGGTGCCCGATGAGCTGGCGCCACCGCTGGCGGGCCAACCGGACCACCAGGGCAGGGGCAGTCGCGGCGAGTGAGGCGGTGGAGGACAGCAGCGCCCGATCCACCGGTGACAGGAATTGGCTGGTGTCTTCCGTGAGCCGACCGAGCTCACGGGCTGCCACCGTTACGCTTTCGGGCCGCACCACCTTGTCGACGAACCGGATGGACACGTCCGAGCCATCACGGTCCCGAACCAAGCCCGCCAGTTGGGCAGCAGCACGGCGCTCGAAGAGCGGTGATTCCCCTCGGGCAGGCGCGAGCCATCGCCTGGCCAAGACACAGGCAGGCTCGACCAACTCGGTCAGATCTGCCGGCTCGACGAAAGCAGTGGGGGACATGCCGCTCCTGGATATGACTGGCTCCTCAGGCTAGTCGGACGACCGGGCCGGCGCCACGAGTCCGGGGATAACATGGACATTCGTGGCCAAGCTGTCCCTTCGCCCGGCATCCGTCGCAGATGCCTCAGGTTGCGCGGCGATCTATGCCCCCTATGTGCTGAACACAGCGATTTCCTTCGAGGAGATCCCGCCCAGTGCCGTCCAGATGACGGAACGGATCCGGCACAAGAGCACCAGCCATGGCTGGTTCGTCGCCACCGAGGCCGATCGTCTGCTCGGGTTCGCGTACGCGGGCACCTATCGCGAACGCGAGGCCTGGCAGTGGGTGTGTGAAACGTCGATCTATCTCGACCCGCTCGCCGCAGGGCGGGGCGTCGGGCGGCAGCTCTATGGGGTTCTGCTGGAGCATCTGGCGGCCCGCGGCTTCCGGGTAGCGGTGGCGAGCATCGCCCTGCCGAACGCCGCAAGCGTCGCGCTGCATCAATCGCTGGGCTTCGAGCACTTTGGCACGTCTCCCGGAGTGGGCTTCAAACACCACCAGTGGATCGATGTGGCGTGGTTCCAGCGTCATCTCGGCTCCGGGACAACGACACCGGCTGAACCCCTGCAGGCGTCGGTTGTGAATCCCGGTCAAGGAGCCGGTTCGGATCAGGGGGTCGGTTCGGCGTCGAGATAGAACCACCGGTTGGCCCGGCGCCGAAAGCGGGACCGCTCGTGGAGCCGACCCGGCGTACCCCCCGCGCGGTAGCGGGCCACGAACTCCACGATCCCGTCCGCATCCTCGGGCCCACCGGCGACGACGTCGACGATCTCGAGGCCCAGCCATACCTGGTCACCGAGCGTGACCTCGGCCGGCCGGGTGCTCGGATGCCATGTGCGCCACAGATGATCGGCCGCGCCGACGGCGAACGCGGCGTACCGGGAACGCATCAGTTGCTCAGCGGTCCCGGCCTGCTGGCGGCTGTCGATGAGCGGTTGGCAGCACTCGGCGTACGCCAACCCGCTCCCACAGGGACAGTCCTGATCAGTCATCCTCGGCCGACTCGACCGCCGTGCGATGGAAGTTCAGAAACGAACGGCTCGGCGTCGGCCCCCGCTGGCCCTGGTAGCGGGACCCGTAGACCGTCGAGCCATACGGCTCCTCCGCGGGCGAGGACAGCATGAAGAAGCAGAGCTGGCCGATCTTCATGCCGGGCCACAGTTTGATCGGCAGGGTCGCCATGTTGGACAGCTCGAGCGTGACGTGACCACTGAATCCCGGATCGATGAAGCCGGCAGTTGAGTGGGTCAGCAGACCGAGCCGGCCGAGGGATGACTTGCCCTCCAACCGTGCCGCGACGTCCGTTGGCAGCGTGACCATCTCGAGCGTGGAGCCCAGCACGAATTCGCCCGGGTGCAGGATGAACGGATCATCGCTGTCCGGCTCGACCATCCTGGTCAGCTCGGACTGGGCTTCCGCAGGGTCGATATGGGGATACCGGTGGTTCTCAAACACCCGGAAATAGCGGTCCAGCCGCACGTCCACGCTGGACGGCTGCACCATCGATGGCGTCCAAGGGTCCAAGCCGATCTGGCCCGCAGCGATGCGGGCTCGGATATCACGGTCCGAGAGCAACACGCGGCGAGCCTATAGCACCCCGGGCCGTCAACGGTCCACGCGGACGACCCGACCGTCACGGACGTCAATGAGGACCTCGACATCGTCGGCATCCGGGGTGTCGATGGTCACCTCCCAGACAGCGATGTCGTTGTCGTCAGCGAGCTCGACGTCGTCGAGGGTGCCCGGCACCTCGCGCAGCGCAGCCTCGATGGCGTGGCTCAGTGAGAGCCCGGCCTGGCCGAGCCGACGGGTGTCATCTCGGTCCGCCTCCTCGTCCTCCTGCTTCGTCACGGTCCGGCCATCGGCCGACACCTCCACCTCGTGGGTGCGGGTGTCCACCATGACGTGGACCTCCCAGGCGCCCTCGTCGTCCTCCGCGTCGATCTCGAACGGGGTGCCCTTGGCAGCGTCCGCCGCTGTCGAGATGGCCTGCAGCGCTGCCTTGTTCCGGGCATCCGCAGTCTGGCCGGGCTCGGCGGCGGCCGTGGTCGTGGCTGCCGGGGGCGCTGATGGCTGGGCGGGTTCCGCTGGCTGGGTTGGCGCCGAGGGCGCCGTCTCCTCGGGTTTGGTCTCATCCGAGGAGCAGGCAGCCACCGTCAGGGCGAGCAGTCCGGCCGCGATGCTGGCGGCGATTTTCCGGGCTGTATGTCGCATGGTTTCCTCAGGCTGGGTGGTCCACATGGATGCTGACGCCATCCCCGAGATCCAGCACACAGCCGGGGAAGATCCGCACTGCCTCACCGGGGGTGAGCGGCTCGGGCTCCGGCTGCCCCGGTCGGATCAACAGGGTGCCGTTGGTGGAATGCAGATCGATCGCGACCACTTCCCAGCCATCGGGACTCACCTGCAGGTGCGTACGGCTGATATCGGTGCTGGGGCTGACGACCGTCAGCAGCTTCGGGAGCTCGTCCCGTGACACCTTGCTGGCCTGCGGGGAACGGCCGATCAGGACGCTCCTGTCGATCTCGACCTCCTGGCCATCGGTGACCCGCAGCACGGCCATGACCGGGCGCTGCATGATGCGCGCCTGACCCTGCAGCTGACCACCGCACCGGCGGCACCGGGCGGCATCGGGCGGGTTCGCGTGGCCATGCTCACAGAGCAACCCCAGCACCGCGCCCTCACCCAGCTCCTGCTCGGCTGGCGGTTGGGACATCCCGGCCGCCGGCGCCTGCGGGACGGCCTGCAGCGGAGCACGCTGGAACGGCGAACCCTGCTGGGGAGCCGGCTGCTGAGGCATCGGGTGACCGCTGCCGTACGCCGGCGTGGGCGCCCCGAACCCCGGTCCTGCCGGTGCAGGCGGCGTCGGCGCTCCGAACCCCGGTCCTGTCGGGGCGGGCGGCGAGGCGAACCCGTGTCCACCCGGCGCGGGCGGCGGGGGTGCGAACTGGTTGGGCGCTGCCGGGGCATCCGGTGCAGATGCGGCCGAGGCAGCGTCCGGAGCGGAGCCAGCCGAGGCAACGCCA
>JAUNUL010000433.1 GCA_030538175.1 Propionibacteriaceae bacterium
CATCTTCGAGGAGTTCAAGGGCACTGGCAACATGGAGTTGCGCCTGCGTCGGGAGTTCGCGGACAAGCGAATCTTCCCGGCCATCGACGCGGTCCAGTCGGGCACGCGACGTGAGGAGCTTCTGCTCGGTCGTGAGGAGCTCGCGATCATCTGGAAGCTCCGTCGGGTCCTGTCGGGTCTGGATGGGCAGCAGGCGCTGGAGATGTTGCTGAATCGGATGAAGAAGACCAAGTCCAACAACGAGTTCCTGCTGGTCATCTCCAAGACCACGCCGGGGCGCGAGGACTGATCGGGAGTACGCCGGGCCGCGCGGTCTGCGACGGGCGGTCGGCCCATTTGGTCTGACGCGCGCGGTGCGGCACAATGGACCGTCGGTCCGGTTCACCCCAATCTCCACTTTGATGCGCCGACAGGCGCACGGGGACCCGGGCAACAACCAACGAGGAGAAACCATGAAGCAGGGAATTCATCCCAACTATGGTGAGACCCGGGTGACCTGCACCTGCGGCAACACCTTCCTGACCAACAGCACCGCCGACAACGGCATCATCCGTGCCGAGGTCTGTGCGAACTGCCACCCGTTCTATACGGGCAAGCAGAAGATCCTTGACACCGGTGGCCGCGTCGCCCGCTTCGAGAAGCGCTTCGGCAACGCCAAGCTCGGCAAGAAGAAATAGCACCTGCGCAACGCCGGGGCCCGGGATTGACCCGGGTGCCCGGCGTTTGTCGTCCACACAAACGTTCGAGGTGCTGCCAGCACGGGGGAGATGGCCATGTTCGAGTCCGCGGAGCCGTTGCGTGCTGAGCACGCCGACCTCGAAGCGCGGTTGGCTGATCCTGCGGTGCACAGCGATGTGGCGCTCGCGCGGCGGTTGGCCCGGCGCTATGCGGAGTTGACGCCAGTAGTGCGGACTCTTGCCGAGCACGAGACGCTGTTGGGGGACATCGCGGCGGCCGAAGAATTGGCCGCTGATGATCCTGGCTTCGCAGAGGAGGCCCAGGCGCTGACGGCGAGGCTCACCGAGGTCACCGAACGGCTCACGAGGTTGCTCGCCCCGCGGGATCCCAATGACTCGGCCGATGCCCTGATGGAGATCAAGTCGGGTGAGGGCGGTGAGGAGTCGGCGTTGTTCGCGGGGGACTTGTTGCGGATGTATACGCGGTACGCCGAGTCCCGCGGTTGGAAGATCGAGATCCTCGACTCCCAGGAGACCGATCTCGGGGGTGTGAAGTCGGTGACGGTCGCGGTCAAGGCGGGCGCTCACGCTGAGCCGGATGCGATGCCGTATGCGGTGCTCAAGTTCGAAGGTGGTGTCCACCGGGTGCAGCGGGTGCCGGTGACCGAGACCCAGGGTCGCGTGCACACCTCGGCCGCCGGCGTGCTGGTGATGCCTGAGGTCGAGGACACCGACATCGAGATCGACGAGAACGACCTGCGCATTGATGTCTTCCGGTCCTCCGGCAAGGGCGGCCAGGGTGTGAACACGACCGACTCGGCGGTGCGCATCACCCACCTGCCGACCGGACTGGTGGTGTCTTGCCAGAACGAACGTTCCCAGTTGCAGAACCGTGCCCAGGCCCTGCGGGTCCTGCGGTCCCGGCTGACCGCGCTCGCCGAGGAGCAGGCAGCAGCGGAGGCCTCGTCGGCGCGGGCTTCGCAGATCCGCACGGTGGACCGCAGCGAACGGATCCGCACCTACAACTTCCCGGAGAATCGCATCGCCGATCACCGGATCGGGTTCAAGGCGTACAACCTCGATGCCGTCCTCGGCGGTGACCTCGCCGCCGTGGTGACTGCCCTCCAGGAAGCAGATCTCGCGCAGCGCCTCGCGCAGGTCGGCGGCGGTGCCGGTGAGTGACTTCGGTGGCGACACGCTGACGTCGACGGGGTCATCCATTGCGGAAGCGGTCCGGGCGGCCACGAAGCTGCTTGCCGATGCGGGTCAGCCTTCGCCGCAGGCGGACGCCCGCATCCTGCTGGCGCATGTCCTGGGCCTCGAGCTCCATGGCCTGCTGACCGCGCCGAGCCTGGATGGCCAGCAGAGTGCGGCGTACGCGAGGGCGGTGCGCGAGCGCGCCGAAGGCACGCCGTTGCAGCACATCACGGGTGAGGCGTGGTTCCGGACCGTACGCGTCGAGGTCGGCCCGGGGGTGTTCGTGCCCAGGCCCGAGACCGAGGTGATGACCGGGATGGCGATCGATCGGCTACGGGCGGCCCACGCGGCCGGCAACGAGCCGCTCGTCGTTGAACTGTGCGCGGGATCCGGCGCCATTTCCCTGGCGATCGCGGTCGAGGTG
>JAUNUL010000434.1 GCA_030538175.1 Propionibacteriaceae bacterium
AAGCCGAGCAGATAGACGCCACCGGCGTACGCAACATTGGCTGCGATCGCCTCAAGCAGGCCGCGGACGTAACGCCCGGTGAACCCGTCGTACCCCTCACCGAGACCCGAGAACTCCGCACACGCGATGCCCGTGGCGGTGCCGATCACCAGCGGCTTGACGAAACCCTCGAGGAACATCAGCGACGCCCAGGTGCCGGGATCATCCACCCCGATGAAGCCGCCGGTGAGCAGGGGCCAGTGCCGCACGAGGGTGTCGGCCGTGGAGAAGGCCACACCGGAGATGATGCCGAAGGTGAGCCCGTCCATCAGATCGTCGAACGCGGGTCGACTCGCCAGGACCACCGGACCGATCTGGCGGATCACCTCACCGATGACCGGCACGAGGAGAGCCCAGACCAGGATCCCCGTGACGCTCGGACCACCCATGCCCACACCACCGATATCCGTGGCCGGCATCGGCGGGTTGAGCAGGCCGAAGAACTTCAACGCCGCAAGGAAGACAGCTGCCAGGACACCGGTCAGCAGGAACGCCAAGGCGGTCACCGGGATCGGCTGGTCCTCCCACTGGTTGACGTCATAGACATAGACGATGTAAACGATCGGCACCGCGAACGCCGCGATGAGCACGGCGATCGGCAGCAGACCGAAGATCGCGCTCACGAGCGCCGCGACAAGTGCGACCACCAACGCCAGGCGATAGGTCTGCGGGTGGCCGGTCGTGCCGCGCGGCATGATCGTCGAGACGAGGGCGAAGGACGCCACCGGTTCGTCAGGTTTGACAGCGAATGACTTGCGTCGGGCCACGTCCGGGGAGCGCATGTCCTGTCCACAGCGGTGACAGAAGTGGGCTACGTCCGGAAGGTGGGCCCCACAGCGTGGGCACTCCATGGTGTGGACCTTTCTGCTGGGGTTCCGAAAGCAGGTCCGGCGGAAACGCGGACCGGCCTCGAGGCTTTTCATGAGTTTCGTCAGAGGGTGCTGCTGCCAGCAAGCTTCCCATCCCGTCCGGTCACCAGAGCCCAGACACGGTCGGCTTCGGCCAGCAGGTGAGGCAGGTCGGTCGAATTGTCGATGACGTGGGTAGCCACGGCCAGGCGTCCCTGCCGGGTGACCTGGGCAGCGATGCGGGCCCGGACTTGCTCCTCGGTGGCCCCGTCCCGGCTCATGGCCCGGCGCAACTGAATGTCCTCCGGCACGTCGACGACGACGATCGTGTCGAACTCGGCGTCCCGTTTGGTCTCGACCAGCAGTGGGATCACGTGGACGACCACAGCCCCATCCGGTGCCGTACGCTCCAGTTCCTCGCCCCGCGCCCTGATCAGGGGGTGCAGGATCCCTTCGAGGTCACGTCGAGCCGCATCATCGCCGAAGACCTTCCCCGCCAGTGCCTTGCGATCGAGGGCCCCCGCAGCAGTCAGCACATCGCACCCGAAGCGTTCCGCGACCGCGGCGAGGCCCGGCGTACCCGGCTCGACCACCTCACGCGCGAGGACGTCGGAATCGACGATCACCGCGCCCAACTCCGCCCAGCGATCGGAGACCGTCGTTTTTCCTGAGGCAATTCCGCCCGTCAAAGCCACTCGCACAAGCACGGAGACTAGCGCCACGCCTGACCGCCATCCGACATGACGGCCCGACGCCCAACCATGGCAAAACGCCCGCCCCCCGGATTCGGGGAACGGGCGTTTCGTTGATCAGGTCAGCGCGTGCGCTGGTTCGATCGGAGCCGTGGCTCAGGCGCCACCGGTGAGCTTGTCACGCAGAGCCTGCAGCGCCTCGTCAGAGGCGAGCGACCCTTCGGCGGGGGCGGAGGAATAGGAGGTCGCCGCAGCGGGCTCCATGCCGGCCTGCTGATCGGCAGCCTCGGCCTCCTCGACCTGCTTCTTGTGGGCCTCCCAGCGGGCGTGGGCCTCCGCGTACTGCTGCTCCCAGGCCAGACGCTGGTCGTCGTAGCCTTCCTTCCATTCCTGGGTCTCCGGATCGAAGCCCTCGGGATAGAGGTAGTTGCCCTGGTCGTCATAGGACGCGGTCATGCCATAGAGCGTCGGGTCGAAGTCGTCGGCCGCGACGTCGACACCCTCGTTGGCCTGCTTCAGGGACAGGGAGATGCGACGACGGTCGAGGTCGATGTCGATGATCTTGACCATGACCTCGTCGTTGACGGCGACAACCTGCTCCGGGATCTCGACGTGGCGCTCGGCCAGCTCGGAGACGTGGACCAGACCCTCGATGCCCTCCTCGACGCGCACGAACGCACCGAACGGAACCAGCTTGGTGACCTTGCCGGGCACGAT
>JAUNUL010000435.1 GCA_030538175.1 Propionibacteriaceae bacterium
GGCCGGGTGCCAGGCGTACCCGGCGTGAAGACCACGCCGTAGGCCTGGGCGGCGTGATCCGGGGTGACGAAGTCGAGGAAGACGTCGGTGGCCACTTCTTCGGGGTCGCGGTCGAGGGGGTCGCCGATCCCGCCACCGCCGTGCCACGAGACGGCGAACAGGTCACGGTTGGTGATCGGGAAGGCGCCCGGCTTGGGTCCCAACGAGCTGAAGCCCGGCAGGTCGGACGCCCGGGCCGCGAGCTGGTCGATGGCTTCGGGACCGCCGTCGAGGTAGCCCGGGGCGAACTGCTGCTCGATCGTCCCGCCGGGGTACCCGCCGGACAGGCCGACCGAGTTGGGCACCTCGAGTCCGTGCGTCATCACGAGGGCCTCCGCCTCGGGAACCGAGACCGTGAGCGCCACCTCGGCACCCAGGCCGCCGCGGCGGCGTCCGGCGCCACCGGTGTCGGGGGCGAGGCGACGGTAGTGGTAGAAGAGCGGGTTCTTGAGCTCGTTGCGCTCCACGTCGGCGATGGAGGGGACGGGCGCGTTGATCGGCCCGGCCGCGTTGTAGCCGTCGTGGTCGACGAACGCGCCGAAGCCCCCGGCGAGCGGGTCCATCAGGTGGAGGCCGAACTTCTCGCCGTACTGGTTGATGCCCGACAGGTTGAACGTCGCCATGGTGCCCGTGGAGACGCCCTGGGCGCGGTGGGCGTACTTCGGGGTGGCGAGCAGCAGCCGGTTGAGCGCCGAGCTGACGACGTTGGAGACCACCCAGATGGTCTCGACCGTCGCCGATCCGACCGGGGCGGGCGGGATGGCGGTGCAGACGAGCCCGTCGGGGGCGCTCACCTCGATGGGGCGCAGCAGGCCGTCGTTCCACGGCATGCCGAAGCCCAGGGTGGGGATCATGGAGCCGGCGATGCCGCCCATGAGCCCGGCGCGGGAGCAGTTCACGAAGCCCATGGCCTGCTCGGAGCTGCCGGAGAAGTCCATGTGCAGGCTGTCGCCGCTCTTGGTCAGCACCAGGTCGACCGCGTACAGCTTGTTGCTGTGCCCGTCGTGCTCGAGGTGGTCGCGGACGTGCACGACGCCGTCGGGCAGCTCGCGGATCCGGGCGCGCATGTTCTCCTCGCCGCCCTCGACCATCTGACGCATGACCTGCTGCACGGTGGCCACGCCGAAGCGGGCGCACGCCTCGCTGAGCCGCTCGGAGGCGACGTTGAGCGTGGCGATGAAGGCACGGATGTCGAGCCCCAGCTCGGCCGGCAGGCGGGAGGCCGACAGGATCATCTCCAGGACGTCCTCGCGCAGCTCACCGCCGTCGACCAGCTTGACCGCCGGGATGCGCAGGCCCTCCTGCCACACCTCCTTGGCCTTGGGTGACCACGAGGCGAAATCCATGCCGCCGATGTCGGTCTCGTGGGCCATCACGCCGGCCCAGGCGATGATCTCACCGTCGACCAGCAGGGGCGCGCACATCTGCACGTCGTTCTGGTGCAGCGCGCCGACGAAGGGGTCGTTGCCGATGATCCGGTCGCCATCCTTGAGCTTCACACCCTTGGCGATGAGGTGCTTGATGAGGGCGCCGACAGGCGGGGCCTCGAACGTCACCTGGTGGCCCATCGTCGCGAACGACCCGTCGGGCAGGTACAGGCCGGTGAAGAAGTCGGACGCCTCGGTGACGGTGGCGCTGCCCGACACCGACTGTAGGGCCAGGCGCATCTGGTCGGTGATCGCGACCAGGCGGCTGCGCACGACCTGCGCGACGACCGGGTCGACGGTGTGGGGCTGGGTCTGGGTGCTCACTTGGTTCCCACCTTCACGTGGATGTTGCCGGCGTCGTCGGTGGTCGCGGAGCCGCCGGGCGGCACGACCAGCACACAGCCGGGGAGGTTGATCAGGGCCGGGCCGGCCAACTGCTGGCCGCCTGCGGGCCAACGGCACGAGTAGACGGCCGTCTCGTCGGGGGCGTGGGGGTAGTCGAAGATGACCCCGCGCGTCCCGGTCTGCACGAACGGGTCGCCCCCGGAGCCCCTGCCGCCGCCCACCTCGGTGTGCCGGGAGGCCACCGACCGGACCGACAGGATCTCGAACCCGGCCTCGCGGAACCCGGCCCCCTTGCCGAAGAGGGTCTCGTACTCGGTCTCGAAGCGGGCCAGGAAGCGACTGACGGCGTCGGCGTCCGGGTTCGGGTCGAGCGGGATGTCGAGGTGGTGCGCCTGCCCGGCGTACCGCACGGACGCCGTCCGCTCGATCACCGCGTCCTCGGGGTCCGGCATGGCTTCCAGCGCGGACGCGTCGGTC
>JAUNUL010000436.1 GCA_030538175.1 Propionibacteriaceae bacterium
GTCTCGGCAGCCACCCTGGCCGCGCTGATGGCCTGTGCGCCGGGCAGCGGGAAGGCCAATCAGCCACGCGAGCAGGCCACGGATGAGAACCCCTACCGGCCCAGCGCACAGCGCGTGGTGGATTGTCACAACCCGCCTGAGCGCAAGCCATGGACGGGGCGCAGCGAGGAGCCGGTCGAGACGTGCTTCGGACCCAACACGTTCATGATTGCGATGCACTACTTCACGGATCAGGCCGGGCCGGACTTCCAGGGCAGCGTGAGCCTGACCTTCCTGCTGCCGGACCTGCGTCCCCGCCGGGTCAATGAGTCACAGGAGAAAGGATACCGGCCGACCCGGTCGTCTGTCGAAGTACGCGGCAGCATCACCTATGTCAATCGCAGGCCGATTGAGACGTTGTTGCCCGAGAAAACCTTTCCCCGACCAGATCAGACATCACGCTACGGAAGCGTCAGGGATGACTTGCGGCAACGCATCCAGGGCGCGCCCGTGTTCGATGGGCTGGTGCCGTACTGGGCAAACTTGGACAAATTGCGAGAAGAATTCGTTCGAGATGGCGTTGCCAACCCCCGTGAGGAGCAACTGGTGAACTGGGGCGACGACTGGTACGTGGCATTTGATGACGACGGCAAGCCGGTGACGCATATCACCTGCGACAACCGCGCACTGCCCATGCCGTTCCTGCATGGCGAGAACTTCCGCCCCCTCAAGGCAGATGACCCGATTCCTCGTCCAAGTTGCCGCCACCATTTCGTGATGGAGCATTACAGTCTCGCGTTCTCTCTTTCCTACTCACGCGCTTACCTGCCCTACTGGAAACAGATCGAAGCGCGCTTCCGTGAGGTGATCGAGTCCAGCCGCGTCGTCAAGGAGGGCAGCCAATGAGCGGCTTGAACAAGAGCGACCTCGATATCTTGGGGCATTACGCGCGTCACGAGAACCGAGAACTGTATTGGAACTACTTGGCTCAGAAGCCCGGCAACGACGGGTATGGCCTGCTGGCCTTGGGCGTGGTGCGCAACGACAGCACCTCGGGACAGACGGCCAACACCTTTGCCGCCAGCCACACTCGCAGGGAGCAAGGCCTCGACCTGACGGAAGTGCAGTGGAACAAGGTGGGCGTGGACTTGATGAAGGAAGACCTCGCGCAGCGGGTGGCACAGTTTCAGCGTGAGCAACGTCCCGATCTTGCCCTCAACTTGCCGGCACTGAAAGTCAGGGACGCACACAACGTTGCGTTCGACCGCAACGATGTTCCGGCGAACGCTTGGACACCGAACCGCCTGGTCAACGCGGCCTTCGCCCGCGCAGGCGAGCCGGCTGCCGAGCGCGTCTGGAGCCAGATGCTGGATGACGGTGGGCGCGGCCTCAGTCGGGTGGCCGCCACGACCAATGCCGTGCGCGAGAATGCAAGCCATCTGGACAACCCGAAGGCGTACCTGGCAGAGATGACGGCCGCACGCGTGTTGAGTATCGCCTCCTCTCCCACGACCAATCCCGACCGCATTCGCCATGCGGGCACTCTTTACCAGTTCACCGAACGGCAAGGCGGTTGGCTTGCGCTCAGGGAAGAAGCCTATGGTCGCCCCGAGATGTTTGCCGCCCTGCCGAGCAGCGAACGGGTGACAGATGCCAAGCTGATCGCCACGCTCGATGCCACGCGCCAACTGCGCATGGAGCAACGCGCCATGGCCACGCAGTTCCACCCGGGTGACCCGTATCGGGAGATTGCCAAGAGTCCCCGTTTCATGTTGTCCGAGCAGGAGACGCCACAACGACAGCCCGGGATGGAGCAGTTGGCGAAGATGCCCCACAAGTACCAGTTGCTGCATGAGGAACTCAAGGGAGCATTGCCCCCGGAGACCTCGGAGGATCGCCTGTCGCAGATCGTCGCACAGGCCCACATCGGCGGAGTACAAGCAGGTCAGATTCGTGCTGTCCATCTACACGAGGGCAGCGTCCACGTGCTGGGTGAAGTCCCCGGCCAGCGCGCCCACATCGACCTGAGCCAGGCACCGCCGACACAGACCCAGAGCCAGCATCAGGTGGTGGATCACGACCAGCAGCAGGCACAGCGCCAGCAGCAGTTCCAGCAGGAATACGCCCAACAACACCAGCAAAGTCAGGCGCAGCGGATGCACTGAGCTGGTTGGAAGGCGGACGAAGACACCGCCTTCCATCGATAATCGCCTCCCGTGCAGGGATGGCAGTCGGAGATGGTCGTGGCCAAGAAGCTGATGTTCTGGCTGGTACTGGGCGTATTGTCGGCGGTTGGGGG
>JAUNUL010000437.1 GCA_030538175.1 Propionibacteriaceae bacterium
GTGTCGATCGTGGCGGAGCCGACCACGAGGTCATCGGCGTACAGCACGATGCCCTGGCCCGGGGCGATCCCAGTGGCGGGCTCGGTCAAGCGGATGATCAGGCCGTCGTTCCTGCCCCATTCGACCGTGGCCGGCAGGGGATCACCGTGGGCCCGCACCTGCACGTGACCCTGCCAGGTGCCGGAGATCGGGGCCTGGGTCCACGTGGGGCGGATCGCCTCGATCGTGGCGATGCGCAGCGCCTCCTTGGGTCCCACCACGACGCGACGGTCCACCGGCGAGATCGACAGCACATAGCGGGGCCGACCATCCTCGGCCGGACGCCCCACCGCCAGGCCCTTGCGTTGGCCCACGGTGAAGCGGTGGGTGCCCTGGTGGGTGCCGAGCACCGTCCCGTCGGTGTCGACGATGTCGCCGGGCTGGGCCCCCAGATGGCGCTCGAGGAAGCCGGCGGTGTCGCCGGTGGGGATGAAGCAGATGTCATGGGAGTCGGGCTTGTGCGCCACCCGCAGGCCGCGCCGCTCGGCTTCGAGTCGAATGTCGGACTTCAATGAATCGCCGAGCGGGAAAGCGCACTGGCTGAGCTGTTCCCCGCCGAGCATCCCGAGCACATACGACTGGTCCTTGCCCGGATCGACGGCCCGCCGCAACTCTGGCCCGGCCTCACTCTGCGTCAGCCGGGCGTAATGGCCGGTGGCCACCGCATCGAACCCGAGCGCCAAGCCGCGGCGCAGGACCGCGGCAAACTTGATCTTCTCGTTGCAGCGCAGGCAGGGGTTGGGGGTGCGTCCGGCGGCATATTCGCTGATGAAGTCGTCGATCACGTCGTCGCGGAACTCATCGGAAAAGTCCCAGACATAGAACGGGATGCCCAGCTTGTCCGCGGCTCGGCGCGCGTCGTGGCTGTCCTCCAATGAACAGCAGCCTCGGGCGCCCGAGCGGAAGGACTGCGGGTTCTTCGACAGGGCCAGATGGACGCCGGTGACCTCGTGGCCGGCATCCACCATCCGCGCAGCAGCGACCGCCGAATCGACCCCACCGGACATGGCCGCCAACACCCGCACGCTTGTTCCTCCCCCAGGCTCGGACTCAGCTCTCAACGCGCCTGCACACACGCGTGTGCGATCGGGGCATAAGGGCCGGGCGCCGATCCAGTCTAACGACCCCGCACAGCGCGGGCGCGTTCGATGACCCGTGGCAGCACCGCGACCAGGCGGGTGAGATCGACCGCCGTGGTATTCCAGCCGAAGGACAGACGCAGCGACTCCCGGGCTTCGTCCTCGGTGCGACCCATCGCGAGCAACACCGGGCTGGGTTGGTGGACGCCAGCGGTGCAGGCCGAACCGGTCGAGCAGTCGAAGCCTTCCGCGTCCAGCAACAGCAGAAGGTCATCGGCGCGGGCGCCGGGGAAGGACACGTTGAGGATCGACGGGGAACCGACCCGGCCGTTGACGATGCCGCCATACAGGCCAACGGCATACCGCACTCGTTCCGACAATCGGGTCAGCCGCTGCGTCTCGGCTTCCCGGATCTGCACGGCCCTGTGGACTGCAGCGGCGAAGCCGGCCGCCAGGGCCGGTGCGGCGGTGCCCGAGCGCAGGTCCCGCTCCTGGCCGCCGCCGAAGGCGTACGCCCGCAAGGGCAACTCGCGGCGCACCAACAAGGCACCGATGCCGATCGGGCCGCCGACCTTGTGCGCGGACACCGACAGCAGGTCCAGCCCGGTGGATTCGAAGCGGATGGGGACGTGTCCGAGCGCCTGGACAGCATCGCTGTGCACCCAGGATCCCGCGGCCCTGGCCTGCTCGACCACCTCGGCGATCGGCTGGGTGGTGCCGGTCTCGTTGTTCACCCACATCACCGAGGTGAGCTGGGTGGGCACCGTCAGGGCCTCCGCGAGGGCATCCAGATCCAGCAGACCCTCGCGATCGACCGGCACCTGCACAATGTCCGCGCCGTCGCGACCGAGCGCCAGCATCGTTTCGGTCACCGCCGGGTGCTCGATCGCTGAACAGACCATCCGGTTGCGTTGCCCGACCCGGCCCCGAGGTCTGGCCCGCCAAGCACCCTGGATCGCGAGATTGTCCGCCTCCGTGCCACCGGAGGTGAACACGACCTCGGTCGGGTGGGCGCCCAGGTCGTCGGCGATCTTTTCGCGGGCGTCCTCCAGCACGGCCCGGGCCGCACGCCCCGCCGCGTGCAGCGACGAGGCGTTGCCGGCCAGGCTCAACCGGGCGATGACCTCCGCGGAGGCCTCCGGCACCATC
>JAUNUL010000013.1 GCA_030538175.1 Propionibacteriaceae bacterium
CGGCGGCTGACCGATGAGGAATGGCGCGGTCTCGTCATGCCGCTGCGAATCGACATCGCCGGCGCCCAGTCCCCGGCCGGCGGGGAGAAGGCGGTGGCCCGCGTCCGGACCCTGCGCCCCGACGCGACGGTCACCTTGTGGCCCACCGCGACGCATTCCCTGCCGATGCAGGAGAGCGCGACGATCGGTCCGGCGTTGCTGGAGTTCTGGCGGACGCATTCCTGATCGATCAGGCCGCGCGCGGGGCGTACATGATCAGACCCACCCCGACCAGACAGATCAGCGCGCCGATCACGTCCCACCGGTCCGGGCGGAACCCGTCAACGACCATGCCCCACAGCAGCGACCCCGCCACGAACACGCCGCCATAGGCCGCCAGGATCCGCCCGAAGTTCGCGTCGGGCTGGAGCGTGGCGAGGAACCCGTACACCCCGAGCGACACCACCCCTGCGCCGATCCAGACCAGCCCGCGATGTTCGCGTACGCCCTGCCAGATCAGCCACGCACCACCGATCTCGGTCAGCGCGGCGGCGATGAACAGGACGATCGATCGAAGAGGCATGACCGTGAGTCTGGCAGGGCTCCGGCAGGAAAGCCTGATGCGGTGCCCGAAGGCTCAGGTCCTGCCCCTGCACGTGTTAGTGCCGGGTCTGTTCGGCCCAGTACGCCAAGTGGTGGCGATGAAGCCAGTCATTCACCCACTGCCGATCCGGTTCCGGCGGCAGCAACGGCTCATCGCTGAGGCGGACGAGTTGCGCCTCGGCGTCATCGATCGCGGCCAGGGCCTCGGCCAAGCTGATGTCACCACGGCGGATGGATCGCAGGAAGGACAGCTCCGGTTCGGGCACGGGAAGGGTGATTCGGCCGGTGGTCAACAGCTCGATTCCCTGGACGCCCAGGCGCAGCGCGTGCATCGCGAACTTCGTGTCATAGCCATGCGCAGCCACCAATTCCGGGCGGTTCGTGTGCGTCGGGGAGGCGCCGGTCATCGCGGCCCGCTGCGAACGCAGATAGCCCAGGAACCGCTCAGCCGCGAGCGCTGACGCGAACCGGTCGGCGTTGTCGACGAGCTCCGCACCGGCAGCGTTGCGGAAGACCACCTCCTCATCCGGCACGAACAAGGCCAGCAGCACCGTCGGGTTGCCGGCCAGCGCCAACCGGCACCACTTGCGGGCGGAATAGATCACCACATCGAGGTCGCCTGCGCCCGAGCGGTTGGCGAGGCCGCCGGGACGATCCCAGGCCGTGTGGCGTTGGAACTGCTCGAACTCGACCGGCCCGTAGTCGGAGCCGATCCCGTTCGGGACCGTCGCGAGCCCGGTGACGAACTCGTGGGGTTCCAGGCACAGGCCCATTTCGTCGCGGTCATCCTGACCACCGATTGCGGTGCCGTGGACACCAGAGCCAACCTGCACGCGCAGGATCATCCCCCGCATCGCGATCTCGCGTGCCTGCGCGGAGGCGTGGGGATGGGCGAAGGCGGAGGGCAGGTCCCGCGACCCGTCGATGAGCGTAGCCACCGCTTGAGCCTAGTGAGCGACGAGACCAGCCGCCCATGGTTTTGGTTCCGGGTGTGCGGTGGCACGGGCGAATCGGCGCGTTTCAGCCCGCGAGGCTGATGATCATGTTGATCGTGACGGCGATGACCACGGTGCCAAACAGATAGGACAGCAGCGTGTGGAAGAACACGATTTTGCGCACGGCCGAGGTCGCCATGGTCTGGTCAGACACCTGGTATGTCATGCCGAGGCAGAACGAGACATACGCGAAGTCCGACATCACTGGATCGTCCTTGCCGCCGAACTGGATGCAGCCGGGCTCGACGTTCCAATAGTGCTTGGCATACCGCAGCGCGTACGCCGTGTGGACCAGCAGCCAGCCGGCAGCCACCGCGGCCACCGACACCAACAGATCGAACACCTGAGCCGGACGCGGCTGGTCGGCGCGCGAGGTGAGGAGCATCGTCGCGACCGCGCCGAGGCTGGCGATGGCGGCGACAACGACAAGGATGTCGACCACGCTGCGGCTCGCCAGATCCTCGACATAGCTGCGTGTGCTTGCCACGTCATGGCGGAAAGCCACGAACAGGAACGGGAGGCAATAGACCAGCGCCGCGACAACGAAGCCGATCAGCAGGTGAGTGTCGCCGACACTGCCCGGCACCGTGGGGACGAGCAGTCCCGCCAGCACCCCACACACCACGGCTGCGCTGAGCCGGAAGAGGCCTCGGAGTCGACCTTTTGCCTTGATGGTCATGCTGGCTACTGCGCCCAGCGGAAGCCCGGGATGTCCTCGGCAAGTGCCCGCAGGATCTGATCGGCACCCTCGATGGCGCTCAGCCGGTTGTCCCCGACTTCGGTCTCGACGTGACCGCGGATCCCGCGTACGCCCGCTGACGCGCGCACCGCATCCCGCAACTGGTCCTCCACGAGTGCCCACAACCACTGCAACTGTTGGTCCCGCCGCCGCTCGGCGAGGCCGGCGCCCTCCAGCTCGGTGCGGTGGGCGAGGACGGTCTCCCACAGCTCGTCGAGGCCCGTGCCGGTTTCTGCCGAGCAGGTGAGCACGGGCGTACGCCGGCCCTCGGGCTGGATCAGCCGCATCGCGACCTCCAGTTCGCGGGCGGCGACCTTGGCGGCGTTCACGTATTCCCCGTCGGCCTTGTTGACCGCGATCACATCCGCCATCTCGAGGATGCCGCGCTTGATGCCCTGCAATTGGTCGCCCGACCTGGCGAGCGAGATCATCAGGAACGTGTCGACCATGTCCGCGACGGCGACCTCGGACTGGCCGACGCCGACGGTTTCGACGAGCAAGATGTCGTACCCCGCCGCCTCCATCACCAGCATCGATTCCCGAGTTGCGCGGGCGACCCCGCCGAGATGGTTGCCCGAAGGGGAGGGCCGCACGTACGCCCGGTCGTGCGACGTCAGCTCGCCCATGCGGGTGCGGTCGCCGAGGATGGAGCCACCGGTCCGCGATGACGACGGGTCCACCGCGAGCACCGCGACCTGATGGCCCTTGTCGATCAGGCGCAGGCCCAGGGCGTTGATGAGCGTCGACTTGCCCGCGCCCGGCACACCGGTCACGCCGACCCGGATCGCATCATCGGTGCGCGGCAGGGTCCGCAGCAGCTCCTTGGCCAGCTCACGATGATCGGCCCGGGTTGACTCGACCAGAGTGATGGCACGCGCGATCGCGGCCCGGGACCCGCTGGTGATCTGCTCCGCGAGCTCGGGGATGTTCGGACGATGCCTCATGCCGGGGAGTCAGCTCCATCCACTCCATCCACCTGGGCCCGCAACTTCTCCAGCAGCTCGCGGGCGGCGACCGGGATGACCGTGCCGGGCGGATAGATCGCGTCGGCACCGCTGGCGCGCAGGTCGGCGAAGTCCTGTTCCGGGATCACACCGCCGACGACGATCATCATGTCGTCGCGCCCCAACGCGTCCAGTTCCCGGCGCAGAGCCGGGACGAGGGTGAGGTGACCGGCCGCCAGCGACGAGACCCCGACGACGTGCACGTCGGCCTCGACGGCCTGGCGGGCGACCTCACCCGGGGTCTGGAACAGCGGGCCGACGTCGACGTCGAAGCCGAGGTCGGCGAAGGCGGTGGCGATGACTTTCTGGCCACGGTCATGACCGTCCTGGCCCATCTTGGCGACGAGGATGCGGGGCCGGCGGCCTTCGGCCTCAGCGAACTCCTCGACCAGCGTTCGGGTTTTCTCGATATCGGACGTGTCCCCGGACTCCTTCGAATAGACCCCACTGATCGTGCGGATCTGGGCGGTGAAGCGGCCAAAGACCTTTTCCAGGGCCGAGGAGATTTCCCCGACCGAGGCCTTGGCCCGGGCGGCATCGATGCTGAGCTTGAGCAGGTTGCGCTCCGGATCGGTGTCGTCCCGGTTCTCTGCCGCCCAGGTCAGCTTGTCGAGCGCGGCCTGGCAGGCGGCCTCGTCGCGCTCGGCACGCAGGCGCTCGAGCTTGGCGATCTGGCTCGCGCGGACCTGGGCGTTGTCGATCTTGAGGACCTCGAACGGCTCATCGGCATCGACCCGGTATTTGTTCACGCCAACCACCGGCTGCCGGCCGGCGTCGATGCGGGCCTGCGTGCGGGCGGCAGCTTCTTCGACGCGCATCTTGGGGATGCCCGCCTCGATCGCCTTGGCCATGCCGCCGGCCTCCTCAACCTCCCGGATATGCGCCCAGGAGCGGCGGGCGAGGTCGTGGGTGAGCTTCTCAAGGTACGCAGAGCCGCCCCACGGGTCGATCACCTTCGTCGTCCCGGACTCCTGCTGCAGGAACAGCTGGGTGTTGCGGGCGATGCGGGCGGAGAAGTCGGTCGGCAGCGCGATGGCCTCGTCGAGCGCATTGGTGTGCAGCGACTGGGTGTGGCCCTGGGTCGCGGCCATCGCCTCGATGCAGGTGCGGGCGATGTTGTTGTAGATGTCCTGCGCCGTCAACGACCAGCCCGAGGTCTGCGAGTGCGTGCGCAGCGACAGTGACTTCGGGTTCTTCGGTTCGAAGTCGTTCACCAGCCGCGCCCACAGCATCCGCGCCGCGCGCAGCTTGGCGACCTCCATGAAGAAGTTCATCCCGATGGCCCAGAAGAACGACAGTCGCGGCGCGAAGGCGTCGACCTCCAGCCCGGCGACCTTGCCGGCGCGGATGTATTCCACCCCGTCAGCCAGCGTGTACGCCATCTCCAGGTCCTGGGTCGCCCCCGCCTCCTGAATGTGATAGCCCGAGATCGAGATCGAGTTGAACCGCGGCATGTTGCGCGAGGTGAACGCGATGATGTCGGAGATGATCCGCATCGACGGTGCCGGGGGATAGATATAGGTATTGCGGACCATGAACTCTTTCAGAATGTCGTTCTGAATCGTTCCGGCCAGCTGGTCGGGGGTGACCCCCTGCTCCTCCGCGGCCACCACGTAGAGCGCGAGGATCGGCAACACCGCGCCGTTCATCGTCATCGACACCGACATCTGGTCCAGCGGGATGCGGTCGAACAACTGACGCATGTCGAGGATCGAGTCGATCGCCACGCCCGCCATGCCGACGTCACCCTCGACCCGGGGATGGTCGGAGTCGTAGCCGCGATGGGTGGCCAGGTCGAACGCGACTGACAGGCCCTTCTGGCCAGCAGCCAGGTTGCGGCGATAGAACGCGTTGGATTCCTCGGCCGTGGAGAACCCGGCGTACTGCCGGATGGTCCAGGGCTGATTGACATACATCGTCGCGTACGGTCCCCGCAGGAACGGCGGCAGCCCGGGATAGGTCTCCAGGAAGTCGAGCTTGCCGAGGTCGGCATCGCCATAGAGCGTGCCGACCGGGATGCGTTCCGGGGTCTCCCAGATGCTGCTGGCCGCATCGCCCGCTTGCTCTGCGTACGCCGCTCCGGCGTTAGCCGGGACCGTCCGGGGGCCGAGGTCGATCGAGTCGAACCGGGGGATGCTCATCGTGCCGTCTCCAGGGTGTCGAGGATGGACGTCAGGAGGGGGACCGTGTCGACGCCGGCGAACAGCGCGCCGTCGACGGTGCCATCGGGAGCCTCGCCGAGCTCCTTGGCGTTGCCCGCGATCAGGACGGTCGTCGCGCCGGCCTCACGGAGGGCCCGGGCGACGGTCTGGCCGTGTTCGGCATACATCGCGGCCGAGGAGCACAGCACCGCCACGTTGGTGTCAGCGTCCTTGAGCCCTTGAGCGAAGACGGCCGGGTCGGTGCCCTCGACGAGGGTGGTGCCGATGCCGGCGACACCGAGGAGGGCGGTGGTGAAGGTCTCCCGAGCGCCGAAGTCGCGGCGCGAACCGAGCGCGGCCAGCAGCACCGTCGGTGCGTTCCCACCCTCGCCGAGAGCCGAGGTCCGGTCGCGCAGTGCCTCGAACATCTCGGCATCGCGACGGCGGGGGAGCACGGAGTCGGGTGCGGGGGGTCTCGGCGTACGTTCAATCGCTGGCTCGACCGCCTGCGGGAACATGCTCACACCGGTCAGCGGGGCCGAGCGGTCGGACAGGCGCCGGTCGCGCTCGGCCGCGCTCGCGGCGAGGCGGTCGGCCACCAGCGCACCGCCGACGGCCTTGGTCATGCCTCCCGCGGCCTCGAGCTGCTGGAACCAGGCCCAGCCGGCCTCTGCGAGCTCATCGGTCAGCTGTTCGACGAAGAAGGAGCCACCCGCGGGGTCGTTGACTCGAGCGATATTCGACTCCTCAGCCAGGATGATCTGGGTATTGCGCGCGATGCGCCGGGAGAAGTCATTGGGCAGCCCGTGCACGGTGTCGAATGGGAGCACCGTGATTGCCTCCGCGCCCCCGACCGAGGCCGCGAAGCAGGCGAGGGTGGTGCGCAGGACATTCACATACGCATCATCGCGGGACATCATCCGCCAGGAGGTGACCGCATGCTGGCGGGCGCCGCGCAGTTCGGCGGGGATGCCGATCACCTCACCGACCCGGGACCAGAGTCGCCGGAGGGCCCGCAGTCGGGCGATCGTCAGGAACTGGTCAGCGGTCGCGGACACCCGGAACTCGATCTGGGTGAAGGCATCCGCCGGCGGGATGCCGGCCTCCTCGAGGTCCCTCAGATAGTCCACGCCGGTGGCGATCGCGAGGCCCAACTCGTCGGCATCGGAGGCGCCGGCGTCGTGATAGGGCAGCACGTCCACGGTCAGCGCCCGAACCCCCGGCAACTCAGCGAGGGCCGCGGCCACCCACTGGCGGTGAGGGGTCAGGTCGGGTGCCGTGCCGGTAACCGCCGCAAGTCCCAGGGCATCCAAGCCCAGGTTTCCGGTCGCTGTCGTCAGATCGATGCCACGGTCCTTCCAGACCTTGGCCAGGCTGGCTGCCGCGGCGACCTGATCGTCACGGCTGGAGACGGCGACCGCTGCGAGATCGAGCAGGACATCGGCGAGCACGTTCTCGAGATCGTCGGGGTTGATCGCGTCACTGCCGCTGCGCAGCCACACCGAGGTGCCGCCGCGTTCGAGATCCTGCAGCACGGCCTCCCGGGTCGTGGCCGGGTCAGGGTCCTCGTGGAGCTGGCGGACATCCCAGGCGTCCATCTCGCCGGTGCGGATCGTGGCGCCCCGCTCGAAGGTGCCGACGGCCGGGAATCCGAGATCTCGATCACTGCTGGTGTAGAGCGGCTCGATCATGATGCCCTCGACCGTGGTGGCCCGCAGTCGGTCGAGGGCCTTGTCGATTGGCAGCTCCTGGCCCGGTGGGCGGCGCCGGTTCAGCACCTTGAGCACTTCGGCTTCCCACTGCTCGCGGGTCGGGGTGGGGAACACCGAGCCCAGTGCGAGATCTTCTGCTGCTCGCTCGTGGTCCGCCAGGGTGTCGTTCTCGGCCATGTGTCAACGCCTCTTCCGACGAAGGTCCAGTGCGCTTCACTTTAGCGAGCGAGTTCGGCCTCCGGTGGGGTAATCCCCAGGCTGTCTGTGCGGCCTTTCCCGTGGTGTCTCCCGCGACCTGCCGACGTGACTCCATCACCCCGACGTGCAGACCGGTGGGGGAGCTGCGTACGCGTCGGGGAGTGGGTGCAGACCGGGGCCGCCCGCGCATCCTCGACGTGGTGAGTGAGCTGCGAGTTCACTCTGGGAGGGGCAGGCGGGTCACTCCCCGGGGTACGAGCCGATCGACCACTGGTTGCCCTCGGCATCGGCGACCCCGCAGCCGCGGCCGCCGTAATCTTGATCCACCGGCTCCTGCAGCGACGTGCCGCCGGCAGCCAGGGCCCGGGCATAGGCCGCATCGACCTCGGCATCGGTGGCGACGACCAGATAGCAGGAGGCGACGCCGACGCGCCGCTCCCAATCACTGCCGGGTTCGTTTGGCCGCTGGGCGGAGCCGAACATGACCGCGCCGCAGTCACCCCAATGGAACTGGGCGTGCTCGACGATGCTGGGATCGGTGTCGTTGCGGACCACGAGTCGCTCTTTGAACCCGAGGGCGGTGAGGAAGGCGATGCCGGCGTCCGCGTCGCGGAAGGCCAGGCTGTGGAAGACGGTGGGCTTTGCCCTGTGGTTCTGTGTCTTGTCGTTTTCTGTCTTGTTTGTCTCTGTCATGGCTTCAGCCTGCCGGGTTCGGTCCCTGCCCGTCTTGAACCGTTGGGAACACTTCGGTGCGCCACTGGGTTGGGGTCTGGCCTGCCAGCGCCCGGAACTCCCGAGTCAGGTGGGCCTGATCGGCGTACCCCGCACGCGCCGCCACGTCGACCCACGGGGCGCCCGATCGGGCGTACGCCTGCGCGGCCGTGAAACGATGCAGTCGCCCGAGATCACTGGGTGGGAGGCCGAACTCGGCGGTGAAGCGCGTCACCAGATGGCGACGCGACCAGCCCACGTCCTTGGCCAGTTCGGCGACGCGGATCCGGCCGCGGGTGGCGGCGAGCGTACGCCAGGCCCGCGCCAGGTCGGCCGGGAGCTCGCTGCGGTTGCGATCCACAAGAGTCAACAGATGCCGTTCGAGGTGGTGGAAGCGCGTCGACCAGTCGGCATCGGCGAGCCGGGCATGGAGGTCGCCCGGGATCCCGAGCGGGAGGTCGGCGTGATCGACCAGCCCATGGGTGAGCGCGCCGATCGGCAGGCCGAGCAGGGCTCTGCAGCCGGCGGGAGTGAGATCGAGTTGGACGCCGTGCTGGGTGCCGTGGGTGTGGATCATGGCCGGCGTCGTGTGGAGACCCGAAGCCAACAGCCAGCGCTGGACCCGGCTGGTCGGCTCAGTCTGCCAACCCACGTCGAGGGGTTCGTCGAAGCTGATGATGACCGTCGCCGTCGCGCTGGGCACGCCGTGATGCACTGCGAGCGGATCGAGCCGGAACGCGTACCCCTGCATGCGGCTCACCAGTCCCCGCAGCGCCGGATGGATCCGGTGCCGGACGTCCATGGAGAAAGGGTACGCCGGGCAGGTCTTGCTGGCACCCCTCCGCCAGGCCGCCTGGCGACCAGCGGCAGCAGGTGGCCGCGGAGCGCCCAGGCCGCGGGCAGCACGTGGGCCACCCACCTCATCGGCGAATGGCCCAGTGCTGCGCGGGTCGTTTCCTGCTCAGGCGGCCGGGTCGTCCATCGACTGGCCGGTTTCGAGCAGGGTCTTGAGGCCGGCCAGGCACCACGGCCAGCCGCCGCCACCGGTGCCGGGATCGTGACCGCCGGCGACCTCCGGGGCGTACTCCGGTGCCGCACTCAGATCATGGGTGAGCTGCACGAGCGTCAGGCCGCTCGGGAACTCGGTGAGCTCCCAGGTCAGCCGGGTCGGTTCGGACTCGGGATGCCAGGCAGGCTGCCAGGCGAGCACGAGCCGGGTCGGCGGGTCGATCTCCAGGACCTCGCCGTTGATGGCGACGTCGCCCAGGCCCATTTCCTTCATCTCGTCGGTGGACAGATTCCGGTACGCCCCACCGACGCGCTGGTCAATCTCGGTGGGGCCGGCATAGCCCCAGCGGGTGGTGAACTCGGATTGGGTGATCGCGTCCCAGACCTGCTGGGCGGATGCCTTGATATAGGTGCTGAAGATCTGGATGTCATTGCTCATGGCCGTGGCCTTCCTGGGTCGGCTGGTTCTGGGGTGTCTGGGATTGCTCAGGTGTTCGGGTGTGCTGGGGGAGATCGCCCTCGAGGCGGCTCTTGAGATCGAGCAAGCTGGCGGCGATCACTTCTCGTTCGGTGATGCGACGAGGTTGTTGATCGTCGCTGAGGAATCGTCCGATCCAGCGCTCGTGGATGGCTTGGATCGGGACCGGGTTGAGGTAGTGCAGCTTCTCCCGTCCCTGCTTGCGGGAGCTGACGAGCCCCGCGGCCTCGAGCACCCGCAGATGCTTCGCGACGGCGAACCTCGTCATGTCGATGCCATGGGCGGCGACCACTGCGTCCAGTTCTCCGAGCGAGCGGCCGTCCCGCTCGAAGAGCGCGTCCAACAGCAACCGGCGGGTTGAATCCGCCAAGGCCTTGAACACGAGATCGTCATCCACACCCCAAAAATAGGTGACCAAAAAGTCACATGTCAAGGGTGGGACGGGGTTGGCTGGGGGATAATTCGGGGACCGTTCGGAGTGGGGGATGCGGTTGCGGTGGATAAGGTCCCCATAGGTGTGTATGAGAGGAACCCCATGAAGAAGAAGCCCTTGATCATTGGTGGGGTGCTCGCTGCCGCCGTCATCCTGGTCGCCGGACTCGTGATCCTGTCCCAGATGATGTCGGGGGCCACGCGAGCCACCGTTGCGGCCATGAAGATCGAGACCGTCGCGAGCCTCAAGGGTGCTGATCGTCAGCTCATTTCCGGTTCCGTCCACACCGCCGAGTCTGAGAACTTCTATGTCGATGCCAGCAAGGGCCGGGTCAACGAGATCAAAGTGGTGCAGGGCAGTCCGGTGAAAAAGGACGATGAGCTCTACAACTATTCGAATCCCGCGCTGACGATCCAGCAGGAGAAGGCCCGGGTCCAGCTCGACAACGCCAAGCGACGCGTGACCACGCTTGAGAAGAACCTCTCCACCGCTGAATCGGATCTCAAGAAGGCCACCGCCGCGACACGCGATCAGCTGCGGGCCCAGCGGGACCAGGTGCGCGAGGAACTCGCCAGCGCCCGCACCGACATCAAACTGGCCGAACTCGATATCGAAGAGACCAACAACCAGGTCGCCGCGCTCTCGGTGCGCTCCAACTTCGACGGCATCGTGGAGATGGTGAACGAGGACGAGCGCAACGCCGTTGCCCAGGGTGCGGCCACGAAACCGTTGATCCGCGTGGTGTCCAACCTCCCCTATGAGGTCAAGGGCTCCCTGACCGAGTTGCAGCGTGCCCAGATCCACCAGGATCAGCCCTTCACCGCAACCAGCAAGGCCATGCCGGGCAAGCAGTGGCGCGGCACCATCAGCTATGTCAGCACCTTCCCGATGGCATCGGCCACCGGCACCGAGGGCGGCCAGGCGAACTATGAGTTCGTGGCTAAGCTCGAGACCCAGGACGGCCTCGTCCCCGGCAACACCTTGTTCCTCGAGGTCAAGGCCACTGCGAGTGAGTCGTTCCAGGTCCCCGCCGCGGCAGTCCAGCGCGATGCCCAGGGTGATGCGTATGTCTTCATCGTGCAGGGTGGGCGCTTGGCCAAGCAGGTCGTCACGGTCGGCCCGGAAGCCGAGGGGAAGATCGACATCACCTCAGAGCTGGACGATCGCACCGAGATTCTCCTGAACCCGGATGCGACGACCACGGAGGGGATGGAAGTCGTCCGATGACGAACGGTCCCGCACCGAAGGGTCCTGCGCCGAATGCGCCCGGGCCGGATGCTCCGCTGGCCGATGGGCCGGCTCCGAGACGGTTGGCCTCCGATGGCCCCGTCCCCAGCGGCCAGGTGGGTCCCGTGCCGAGTGGTTCGAATAGTCCTGTGCAGCGGGGTCCCGTGCCGAGTGGTTCGAACGGCCCCGTGCCGCGCGGTCCGGTTCCCAACGCTCCGGGCCCGATGGGGCCGGTTCCCAACGCTCCGGGTCCGAGGCCCCATGGCCCGGTGGTCAACGGCATCCTGTCGTTGCGGCAGATCAACAAGGTGTTCGGCATGGGCGAGTTGGCCCTGCACGTCCTCAAGGACATCTCGTTGGATGTCCACCAGGGGGAGTTCGTCTCGATCATGGGTCCGTCCGGGTCGGGCAAATCCACGCTCATGAACATCATCGGGACCCTGGATACCGCGACCTCCGGCGGCTATTTCGTCGAGGGGAAGCCTGTCCACCAGCTCAGCGAGCGGCAGATCGCCAAGCTCCGCAATGAGTCCATCGGGTTCGTCTTCCAGCACTTCTTCCTGCTGGCCCGCTCGACGGCCGTGGCGAACGTGGAGTTGCCCTTGATCTATGCCGGCATGGGCCGGGCCCAGCGGCGTACGATCGCGCAGAAGTCGCTCGACCGGGTCGGGCTGAGCGCGAAGTATCGGTCCATGCCGACCCAGCTGTCGGGTGGCGAGAAGCAGCGCGTGGCGATCGCCCGGGCCATCTCGACCAACCCGCGCTTCATCCTCGCCGACGAGCCGACGGGAGCCCTCGACACGGCGACCAGTGAGCAGATCATGGAGGTGTTCAAGAGCCTCAACGCCGAGGGCGCCACGATCGTGATGATCACCCACGAACAGGAGATCGCGGAGCACGCGAACCGGATCATCCGTCTGCGGGACGGCCGAATCGAATCCGATGAGGTGATCCGCCGATGAACATCATGGAGAGCTTCCGGATGGCGCTGTCGTCAGTGATGGCGCACAAGATGCGTTCGATCCTGACGATGTTGGGCATCATCATCGGCGTCGGTTCGATCATCACGATTGTTGCTATCGGCCAGATGGGTGAGCAGCAGCTCAAGAACTCGATCTCCGGTGGGAACAAGGCGATGATCACGATGGAGTTCGGTCCACCGGGCTCCAGCAGCCTCACTGGTCCGGTCAGCGCACCGCCGCAGATCCGACCCATCGACGTGGAGCGAATCCGCCAGCTGCCCTATGTGAAGAGCTTCATCGAGCAGCGGTTCGAGATGTCCGATGTGGTCAACGGTGAGAAGAAGGTCGACTCGGTGTACATCCGGGCCGGTGACCTGGAGATCTTCGACATCAACAACCTCGTGCCGGTCGCCGGGCGGTTGATCGTCCAGGACGATGTCGACCGTGCCTCGCAGGTGATCGTGCTGGGTCAGGACACAGCGATCGAATTGTTCGGCACCGCCGACGATGCGATCGGCCAGATCATTGAGCTCAACAGCCAGCCGGTCCGGGTGGTCGGCGTGGTCGAGGAGCAATCGACGCTCGGCTTCACGATGCAGACCTGCTACGTGCCGCTGAGCGCCTGGGAGGCCATTTTCCCACGGGCCGCGGCCTTCTCGCAGTACGCCGTCATCGCTACCGACGTCGAACACGTGACCGAGGCCGGCCAGAACGCCGCGGACTATCTCAACGAGACGTTGGTGGTGAATCCGGAGGAGGCGCTGTTCAAGCCGACCGATATGCGTCAGCTGGAGCAGGAGATCTCGTCGGTCACCACGATCATGACCGCGATCATCGGCGGCATCGCCGCGATCTCCCTGCTCGTCGGCGGCATCGGGGTCATGAACATCATGTTGGTGTCGGTGGCGGAGCGCACGCGTGAGATCGGCGTACGCAAGGCGCTCGGCGCCACCCGCGGACGCATCCTGCAGCAGTTCCTCATCGAGAGCATGGTGCTCACCTCCCTCGGCGGCATCATCGGGATTCTGTTCGCGTACGGCCTGACCGCGCTGGTGGCCTCGATCCTGGGGTACGAGTTCATCCTGTCGGTCCCGGTCACGATCATGGCGGTGCTGTTCTCGTCGATGATCGGGGTCGTGTTCGGGCTCCTGCCGGCGAACAAGGCCGCCAAGCTCAGCCCGATTGACGCGCTGCGCTACGAATAGGCACCCGACATTAGAGTCGGGTGAGTGGGCACCGACGACGATGACGAGTTGCTGGCTCCGCTGAGCGTGCGGACGCTGCTTGCCGTGCTCGAGACGTCGATGGATCCGATGCTGTTGCTGGATGGCGAGGGTCGGTGTACGCACGCCAATGCGGCGGCTGCCGAAGTCCTGGGTCGGCCCGAGGGGACGTTGATCGGCGCCTTCCCGCTGAGCGATTGGCTCCCGGCCCGCGCGGAGGATTCGGGTCGCCCGATCCTGCGGCGCCACGAGTTCGGCATCGATCGCACGCTGGAGATCCGGCGGACGGATGTGGAGCGCGGGCAGGTGGTCGTGCTGCGCGACATCACTGACGTCGAGCGGTCCCAGCGTCGCCTCGCGGCTTTTGCGCGCGCGGCCTCGCGGGTGGCGTACGCCGATTCCCTGCGCGAAACGCTGGATGCCATCTGTGCGGAGATGATCCGCACGGTGGACTTGGCGGCGGCGCAGATCCTGCTCATCGACAACGACACCTGGCGCATGCAACTCCACGGGGCGGCGCCGGTCGCGCTCTTCGGGCCCGACTTCTCCGAGCGGATCCTCCAGGCGGGCGCGTTGGGGGCGGAGTTTTCGTCCCTGGCGAGCCTGCGGACCGGTCAGCCGGTGGTGACCCCCGGGCGCCGGCAACTCATGTTGGACGACCCCCGCTGGGCGCCGCTGCACGACCACCTCACCGGGTTCGCCTGGGACACGTTCGTGTCGGTTCCGTTGGCCGGGCGGGATGCCCCGATCGGTGCGTTGAACATCTATTGCCGACCCGGCCGGCAGCCGACGTTCGATGACGTCGCGTTCTTCACGGCGATGGCCGACCAGGTCTCGGTCGCGGTCCAGCACGCGCGGCTGTTCGCGGCGTCGCGATTGCGTACGCAGCACCGGGAGCGGCAACGGTTGGCCCAGGAACTGCATGACTCCGCGTGCCAGGAACTGTTCTCCATCAATCTGCACGTCCGGGCGGCCACGTTCGTGCTGGAGAAGATGCGTTCGGGGGAGGGCGAGGCTGGTGCCTCGGTGGGCAAGCTGCAGCGCCACATCGACACGCTGGGGGAGCTCGCCCACGCTGCCCTGGAGGACATGCGGTCGCTCATCTTCGAGCTCTATCCCACCGTCCTGCACGATGAGGGGCTGGTGGCGGTGGCGCGTCAACTCGTGGCCTCACTGACGGTCCGTGAAGGCCTGGCAGGGTCGGTGCAGGTCTCCGATGACCTCACCGTGGACGGGGATGCGATCCTGGAGGGCTATCACATCCTCCGGGAGGCTTTGCACAACGTCGTGAAGCACGCTCACGCCAGCGAGGTCCGGGTGACGATGGCGCCCGATCCCGACGATGCCGGGACGCTGGTGCTCGAGATCGTCGATGACGGCATCGGAGTCCGTGATGCAGCGGGTCAGCGCCCGGGCCTAGGGTTGGTCTCGATGCGTGAGCGGGCAGAGCGGCTGGGTGGATCGCTGTCGGTGGGGCCGGGATCTGGGGGTGGGACGGTGGTGCGCGCCGTGCTGCCGGGGGCGCTGCCGCCGATCCGGGAGCCACGGGCAGAGGCGCGTCCGGTGCACGAGCGCTGATCAGGGCCATCACGGTTCACGGGGGAGAGCGGATCACAAATGACCGATGTTCGGGTGCTCATCGTCGACGACCATGACGTCGTCAGGTTGGGACTGCAGGCGTATCTGGAGGAACAGCCCAATATCAACTGCGTCGGGGACGCCGCCAATGGTTCGGCGGCCCTCGCGCTGCTCGAGAAGTTGGCCTCCACCGACGCCTTGCCCGATGTGGTCCTGATGGATCTGGTGATGCCCGGGCAGGACGGGGTCACGGTGACCCGCGAGGTCAGGGCGCGCTATCCCCAGGTTCAGGTGGTCGCGGTGACGAGCTTCGGGGAGAGCCAACGCATCCGCGCCGCGCTCGACGCGGGTGCTGCCGGTTATGTGTTGAAGGATTCCGATGTCGATGAGATCGCCTTGGCGATCCATTCCGCGGCGGCCGGTGACGGGCACCTCGATGCGGCGGTCGAGCAGGTTCTCCGGGACACCAGTGGTCGGGTCCCCGGCCAGTTGACCGCCCGTGAGCGTGAGGTCCTCGGGCTGATCGCGCAGGGTCTGTCCAATCGGCAGGCGGCCCGCCAGCTCGACCTGAGCGAGCGGACGATCCAGACCCACCTCAGCGCCATCCTGCGCAAGCTCGGGCTGAGCTCGCGGACGGAGGCCGCGCTATGGGCGGTCCGTGGCGGCCTGCCGGACCTGGTGTGAGGGCGCGTCATGGAGCTGTGGCACTGCGCGCCGGAGGCCCGCGACTGGTCCGCCCCGACCGAGGGCGGGTCGGCCGAGCCCTTCCATCGCACCCTCCCGGGCTATCGTCCGACGCCGCTGCGGTCGGCACCGGACCTCGCCGCTGAGTTGGGTGTCGGTGAGGTCTGGGTGAAGGACGAGTCCGATCGCATGGGGCTGCCCGCCTTCAAGGTGCTCGGGGCGTCCTGGGCCTGTGCGCAGGTCCTGGAGCGCCACCCGGGGGCGACGCTCGTCACCGCCACCGAGGGCAACCACGGTCGGGCCGTGGCGCACATGGCGCGACATTTCGGCGTACCCGCCGTCATCTTCGTCCCGCACACGATGGCCGCCGCGACAGCGGACCGGATCGCCGCCGAGGGCGCGCAGATCATGCGGGTCCCGGGCACCTATGACGACGCCGTGCAGGCGGCCGCGGCGTACGCCGAGGAGGACGAGGACGGCGCGGGCAGGGAGCTGGTCCAGGACACGGCCTGGCCGGGCTACGCGGATGTGCCCGCCTGGATCGTCGCCGGCTATCGCACGCTGCTCCTCGAGATCGATGCCGCCCTGGGGCGTACGCCGGACCTCGTCGTCGTGCCAGTCGGCGTCGGTTCGCTGGCCGAGGCGGTGGTCCGGCACTATCGCCAGCCGGGCACCGATCCCCGGCCGATCGTGTTGTCGGTCGAGCCGGCGACCGCGGCCTGTGTGCTCGCCAGCTTCCTGGCTGGTACGCCCACCACGGTGGAGACGTCGACCACGGTCCTGGCCGGACTCAACTGCGCAACGGTTTCTGCGACCGCGTGGTCGGTGCTGCGTGATGGTCTCGACGCTGCGGTCGCCGTGGCCGATGAGACGATCGGGGACGCGATCGACAGCCTCGCGGCAGCCGGTGTTCCCGCCGGTCCCTGTGGTGCTGCCACGCTGGCCGGAGCGCGTGCGGTGCTGGAGGATCCTGTCCGACGGGCGGTGCTCGGTCTGGCCCCCGACGCGGTCTGCGTTCTCATCAGCACCGAGGGTCCGACGGGCGTGTCGACCGGTTAGGCTCAGGCCGAGGGTGCACGCCCGGGACACCAGCGGCAGAGGGAGACTTCCATGACCGACAATGACGTCAGCCCCAAGATCACCGTTTCCGGTGGTCCGTTGATCGTGAGCGGCGGCATCCCGCTCGTGCGGGCCGCCATCAAGGTCGAGAACAAGCATTCGGCGGATTGGGAGATCGGTGACGACATCGCCACCGATGATTACCTGAAGCCGAACGGCGACTATTGGCTCTGCCGTTGCGGTGAGTCGAAGACCAAGCCGTTCTGTGACCTGACCCACCGCGAGATCGGCTTCGACGGGACACCGAACCATCCGGCCGGCACCTATGCCGAGCGGGCCACCGACTATGAGGGCACCGATGTTGTGGTCGGTGACGATCGCTCTATCTGTGAGCATGCCGGCTTCTGCGCCAAGCACCGTGACAACGTGTGGAAGATGGTCGGGCGCACCGAGGATGCGGAGGTCCGCGAGGAGATGCAGGCGATGATCGGCCGCTGCCCCTCCGGTGCGCTGACGCACCGCCCGGCAGCCGATGCCGAACACACCGAGCCCGACTATCCGGTGCGCATCGCCGTGGTCAACGACAGCTCCTATTGGGTGACCGGCTCGGTCCAGGTCGACGTGGCCGGCGAGCCCGTCGAGACCCGGGCGCGGCAGGCGCTGTGCCGTTGTGGTCACTCCGAGATCAAGCCGCTGTGCGACGGCACCCACACCAAGGTGGGCTTCACCGACAGCTGACGGCCGCTGGGTCTCGAGCCCGGCCAAGGGGCGCTGGTCAGCGCAGCGGGATGCCCGTGTGCTTGGCCAGCGCCTCCAGCAATTGACCCTGGAATGCCGGATCGCGCGTGGCCGGGTGCGGGTCCTGCTGCTGTTGGTGGTGCCAATAGCCGCCGGAGACCAGGGCCGCTTCGTCATTGCTGACCGCGAGCCAGGCCTGGGTGACGTGTCCGAGCGTGAGATCGTCCGGTGCATCCGGCCCGCCCATGCGGGTCGGCACCCAGCCCGGATCGACTGCGTGGCTCAACACGTCCGGCCAGCGGCGGGCGATCGCCATGGTGAGGGCGGTGACCAGCAGTTTGCTGTCGGCATAGTCGACGGTGGGGGTCGCGCCGGTCCAGTCGATGCCCGTCACATCGGGGGTCCCGCCGCGGTGCATGCTGCTGCTGAGATAGATCAATCGCCCCGGGCGTTCGGTTGCCGCGGTCAGCACATACGGCGCCACGACGTTGACGGCCAGCAGGATAGAGCCCGAGCCGATGCCCGCGCCGGCGTTGTGGATCACCGCATCCAGGTGCCCGAGCGCGTTGACCTGCTCGGCGAGGGCGCGCGTCCCGCGGAGGTCGGCCAGGTCGCCGGCGACGGCGTACGCTCCTTGGTCCCGCAGGTCGGCCACCTCGCGCAGGCGCTCGTGGGAACGGGCGTGGAGGACAATCTCGTGTCCGTCGCTGAGAAGTGACTCCGCCGCATGGCGACCGAGGCCGTCGGCTGAACCTGTGATGAGTACCCGTGCCATGGCTCCAACGTAGCCAACAGCGGGCCCGGAAGCAGCCCGCGGTTGGTTCGGTTGCTAGACTGCGCGTAAGCAAAGATGCCCTGTGGGGTATGCCGCTCAACCTGAACGGTTCCTTCTCCCGACGTCGGCCCAAGCCGCGCGATGGTGATCGATGCGCCCATGGGGCCCTCGATGCAGAAGGGAAACCGGTCCATGCGCAAGGTGACCAGCGAAGAGATGGCCAGGCTCAAGCGACGTTTCGCTGAGGCTTTCGAGCGGGATCGCAAGGAGATCCCCGGCTATGTCCCGCCTGCCCTGCGCGATCACTGACTCGGATGAGGCACCCGCGGGCTCAGCGTGACGCAGCGGGTGTGGCATCGTCGGGGCTAGTGCCCACCGCTGAAGAAGGGAATCCACGTCGCTATGGAGATCAATGATCCGGGCCCCAAGCCCAATGCCTTCGACATTGAAAAGGCAACGACGGAGAACGAGAACTATCGCACCACCGCGTGGACCGGGAAATACCTGCAGGTCACGCTCATGTCCATCCCGGCGGGATCGTCGATCGGGTTGGAGGTCCATCCCGAGACCGATCAGTTCCTGCGTCTTGAGGCAGGAAAGGGCCGCTGCGTGATGGGGCCAAGCGAGGACAATCTCGACTTCCAGGTCGACGTCGAGGACGACTGGTCGATCCAGGTGCCCGCCGGCGTCTGGCACGACATCATCAACACCGGCGACGAGCCCATGCGGCTCTATGCGGTCTATGCCCCGGTGCATCATGCCCAGGGCATCGTCCAGGCCACGGCCGAGGATGCGGAGGCCGATGAGGACGCCGGTCGGGACGAGCCGCCGTCGTGGACCGTGCAACCCGGCACCGGCAAGGCCGACGGGCACGCCTGACGGGCGCATGTCCCAGGCAGCCGACCTGAGGC
>JAUNUL010000438.1 GCA_030538175.1 Propionibacteriaceae bacterium
TGTTCCGGGGTCGCGGCGATCGTCACGGACTCGGCCGGAGACATGGGGGGCGAGGAGTCCCTGGATCCAACGCCAGCGATGGGTTCGACGGCAGCTCTGGCGTCCACGTCGAGTCCCAACGCCGACAGCGGGTCACCGACCTCGACCAACCGCTCGATGACCTGGTCGAGTTCGAGGTGCGGCAGGTCGGGAGCCAGCTCGTCCCAAGTGCGCGGCACGGCGACGGTCGGACGCAGCCGCCCACGCAGTGAATAGGGCGCGATCGTGGTCTTGCTGGCACTGTTCTGGCTCCAGTCGACGAGCACCTTGCCGTGGCGCAGATCCTTCTTCATGTTGCTCACCACCAACGTCGGGTGCAGCGCCTCGAGGTTGACCGCGAGCTCCCGGGCGAGGGTCGACACTTCGGCGGCGAGGGTGCCGTCGAGGCCGGCGTACACATGCAGACCCTTGCTGCCGCTGGTCACCGGGACCGAGGTCAGGGACATACCGTCGAGGATGTCGCGCAGGAGCAGCGCCAGCGTCACGCACTCAGCCATCCCGGCCCCTGGTCCGGGGTCGAGATCGAGGACCAGGCGATCCGGCCGTCGCGGGACGTCATCGTCACCGACCCGCCACTGCGGCACATGGATCTCCAGGGCCGCCAACTGGGCGAGCCAGACCAGCGTCGCGGGCTCGTCGATGAGCGGGTACGTGTTCGCATCCGACTTGTGTTCGATGGTGAACGTGCGGACCCATTCGGGGGTGGATCGTGGGTCCAGATTCTTGTTGAAGAACGAACTCCCGGGCTCGGCGTCGGTCCCGACGCCGTTAACCCACCGCTTGCGCGTCGCTGGCCGCCCGCGGGCGTGGGAGACGAATGTGGGCGCGACGGCCGCGTAATAGGCGATGACATCGCCTTTGGTGATGCCGGTGGCGGGATACATGATCTTGTCGAGGTTGGTGACCTTGATCGTCCGGTCCCCGACCTGGACTGCGTTTCCCGTGGGTGGCATGGGCACAGTCTGCCCAATCCCGTCGCCTTCCCTGCCACAGGACGCGAATAGGGGCGGCCGGGCATATGCCCGACCACCCCTGGTTCTGTTCCGTCAGAGCCGGTCCCCGAGGGGCCCGTCAGCTCGTGCTTGTCAGCCGAGGGCTTCGATGGCCTTGCGGACTCCCTCGCCGTACGCCGGGTCCGCCTTCGTGCAGTTGGCGATGTGCCGTTCGATCGTCTCCTTGGACGCACCCTTGATGGCACGGGCGGTGTTCTCGAAGAGCACCTGACGCTGCTCGTCGTTCATCACCTTGCGGAACAACACACCGGGCTGGCTGTAGTAGTCGTCGTCATCCTCGCGGAAGTTGAACCGATCAGCCGTCGCACCGATCGCCTGGGCCGGCTCACGATATTCCGGCTGCTCCTGCCAGCGGCCATAGGAGTTCGGCTCGATGCCCGGGGTGGGCTCCGCCCTGAGCTGCATGGCACCGTCGCGGTGATAGGAGTTGACAGTCCCCTGAGCGCCACGAGGTGCGTTGACCGGGATCTGGTGATGGTTGACCCCGAGGCGATAGCGCTGGGCATCGCCATAGGAGAACAGCCGGCCCTGGAGCATGCGGTCCGGGGAGATGCTGATGCCGGGCACGAGGTTGGCCGGGTTGAACGCGGCCTGCTCGACGTCGGTGTGATAGTTCTCCGGGTTGCGGTTGAGCTCCCACTCACCGACCGGGATCAGCGGATAGTCACCCTTCGGCCAGACCTTGGTCAGATCGAACGGGTGATAGGGCACCTTGTCCGCGTCAGCCTCGGGCATGATCTGGACGAAGAGCTTCCACTTCGGGAAGTCTCCACGCTCGATGGCCTCGAACAGGTCACGCTGACTGGACTCGCGGTCCTCGCCGATCAACTCAGCAGCCTCGGCGTCCGTGAGATTCTTGATGCCCTGCTGGGTGACGTGGTGGAACTTCACCCAGAACCGCTCGCCCTCGGCGTTGATGAACGAGAACGTGTGCGACCCGAACCCGTGCATATGGCGATAGCCAGCCGGGATGCCACGGTCGGACATCACGATCGTCACCTGGTGCAGCGCCTCGGGCAGGTTGGTCCAGAAGTCCCAGTTGTTCTCCGGGTCGCGGAGGTTGGACTTGGGATCACGCTTGACCGCGCGGTTGAGGTCGGGGAACTTCAGCGAGTCGCGGAAGAAGAAGACCGGGGTGTTGTTGCCGACGAGGTCCCAGTTGCCTTCTTCGGTATAGAACTTCACCGCGAAG
>JAUNUL010000439.1 GCA_030538175.1 Propionibacteriaceae bacterium
TCAATGGTGGAGTCGGATCTGCGCAGACAGTCTTGAAGTCGTACGCAGACCAGGTTTCCTGGCTTTCCTCGGCCCTAGCCGCTAGCTACGAGGCCATCACCGGGCAGAATGCGTTTGTCGCTCGCGGTATGGACATCGCTGATGAGGGTGGATCCGTCGGAAATGATTCGGTGGCGTTTCCGCCGCGCCCGGCGCCGAGGTTCGAGAATTTCAGTTTCATGCCGCCGATGGTGCTGCCGGCCATGTCGATTGACATGCTGTCGGCGGAGTTCTCGTCGACGAAGATTCAGGAGTCGGTGGCTGCGGCCAGGACGTGGAAGCAGTTGTCGGCGCAGGTGACGGGTATCGCGGAGAGTCTGCACGCGGTGGCGGCTGATCTCGGGGGCCGGAACAGTGGTGTGGTGATTGAGGCAGCGATCGACAAGATCGCCGAGGTCGGCCGGGCGGGGGAGACGTTCGCGGCGAATGCCTCGACGATGAGTACGTCGGTGGAGCAGCTGGCGGCGATCAAGTCGCAGGGCGCGGTCCGGGTGAACTCGACGAAGATGGCGCTCGCGGCGATCGTGGATCCTGTTCAGCGGTTGGCTGCTGAGCAGGCGTTCCTGCAGACGTTTCCGCTGGAGTTCACTCCGTTCGTGGCCACGGGTGTGCCGCCGATCCGCAATCTCATGGTGATGGATCCGACCGCGGACGGCGGCGGCACTGTTGCGCTGGGGATGACGGATGTGGAGGGCAAGGGTTCGAAGCACGACGCCACCGGACTCCGGGCCCCCGGCGCGGCTATGGAGGCTGTCTCTGCGGCGCAGCAGGCCGTCGGGGCGGGAAGTTTCGGAACCGTGCAGGACGGGGTGGGTCAGCTGCAGTCCGTCGGCGACGGCGGGATGCTCCAGGCCGGTCAGGTGGGAACGGCCGCGGCGAACAGCGGCACGGGCCTGGCGACGAGCCCGGCGGCCATCTCGCCGATGGGAGCCAACGGCGCGGCCCCGGCACTCGGTGGTCTGGGACAGGGTGGCGCCGGGTTCGGTGCTCCGATCGCCGGGGGACTGCCCGGTCGGGGAGCGGCGGCGTCCGGTCTCAACGCGGCGGGGCTTACCGGCACCCGACCGGGGCTGGGGTCGCTGGCCGGCGCAGGAACGTCCCCGACGGGTACCGGTGCGGTGCCGGCGATGGGACCGATCGGTGCGGGTGGCTCCGGTACCGGCGCCGGAGCGATGGCCGGCGGGCCGGGGCGTCCCGGTGGTGGTGGCCGTGGCCCCGGAGCCATCGGTGGCCTGGGTTCGGGCGGTGCACCGATCGGCGGTGCGGGCGCGGCCCAGGCGGGGAACGGGGGCGTCGCAACGCGGATGGGAACACCGGGGGTTGCCCCTACAGCTGCGGCAGGTGCGGGACAGGCGCGTGGGACCGGTGGGCAGATGCGGGGCATGCCGCTGATGGGGGCGCCGATGGCCGGGGCGCAGCAGGCGAAGGCGTCGAAGGTGAAGACCGTGACGTCCGCGGTGGAGGAGGACGACAACGTGGCGGCGCTGCTCGGGGAGCGCGCTGCGGTGGTGCCCGGCGTGATCGGGGCGTGGGCCCGCGGATAGGCGGCCCCCACAACCTGGGTAGGGTGTGGGCATGACTGACGACGTTGAACTGGTGGTCCTGGCCGACGAGAACGGCCGGCCTGCCGGGACCGCGCCGAAGGCCACCGTCCACACCGAGAACACGCCGCTGCACTTCGCGTTCTCCTGTTTTCTGCTGGATGCGCAGGGTCGGCTGCTGATGACACGGCGCGCGCTGAGCAAGAAGACCTGGCCCGGCGTGTGGACCAACAGCTTCTGTGGCCATCCCGGCCCCGGTGAGGAGCTGCCGGATGCGATCCGTCGCCGCAGCGTCGAGGAGCTGGGGCTCCCCGAGGGTGCGGTCGTGGACATCGAACCGGCGGTGCCGGACTTCCGGTACCGGGCGGTCGATTCCAGCGGCATCGTCGAGTGGGAGATCTGCCCCGTCTACGTCGCCCGGCTGGCCGAGGGCGCAGAGCCGAACCCGGTGCCAGCCGAGATCGATTCGCTGGCCTGGGTCGATCCCGCCGACGTCATCGCCGCCGTGGAGGCGACCCCGTTCGCCTTCAGCCAGTGGCTGGCGGAGGAGCTAGGCCACGAGAGCCTGCGTTCCAAGCTGCTGGGGTAGCGGATGGCCGAGGAGTATTGGGACACCTTTGACGAGGCTCGCCAGCCCACCGGCCGAACGGTGCAGCGCGGGG
>JAUNUL010000440.1 GCA_030538175.1 Propionibacteriaceae bacterium
TCTTCGCCCACCACTTCTCCGGCCACGGCACCGCTGAGGCGCTGCGGCTGTATCGCGACGGCTGGGCCGGCGAGGGCGACCCGCAGACGTTCCTCACCGTCAATGTCGTCACCGCCGCTACCGATGAGGAGGCGTGGGCGCTCGCCCGGCCGTACCAGCATCAGATGGCGCGCCTGCGGACCGGTCAGCCGCTCGCCGAGCTGCTCACCGTCGAGGAGGCCCAGGCGCAGCAGCCGCCGCTGAGCGAGGACGGCGTGAAGATGTTGAGTGGGTCGTGGTTGGTGGGCACGCCGGACCGCGTCGCCGATCAGGTCCGCTCCCTCGCCACGCAGTTCGCGGTCGATGAGGTCATGCTCCATCCGATCGCCGGGTCGTACGCCGACGAGCCGCTGGATCGGTCCGAGCATCGCGAACGGTCGGTCGTCGAATTGGCGAAACGGCTGCAGGGCTGAGGTCGCCACAGACCCGCAGGTCTCCGGTGCTCGCGACCTGATGCACGTCACGCATCAGTTCGCCAGCACCACCGCACCGGGACCAGGGTGGTTTGGGTGGCGGACCCGATGGTCCGCAGGGCGCGCGTCAGGAAGGCTGGTTGCATGCGCACCCTCCTGCAGATCGTCGCCACCGCGTTCGCCGTTGCCGTGGCCGCATGGCTGCTCCCCGGGATCGTCGTCGGGGGCAGCTCGTTCGGCCAGAAGGCCCTCACCCTGCTCTTGGTCGCCGTGATCATCGGCCTGCTGAATTCCTTTGTGCGGCCGGTCCTGAAGTTCCTCACCGGCTGTGTCATCGCGATCACGCTGGGCCTGTTCGTGCTGGTCATCAACGCCTGGATCTTGATGCTCGCGTCGTGGGTTTCGGGGCTGGCCGGCATCGGCTTCCACGTCAACGGTTTCTGGAGCGCCCTGTTCGGGTCCATCATCATCAGCCTGGTCACCCTGCTGCTGTCCGGGATCACCGACAAGCGGACCGCCAGAGCCTGACTGACGCTTCAGTTTGGCCGAATGCGGAGCGATCATCGTGCCGCTAGCACCGAAGGCCGGACTTTTTCGTCGGGTCGAGACGGCGCGGGCCTCGACGTCTCTAGTCTGGGGTTAGCACCAGAGAAGGGGTGGGAACCATGACCGATCCGCGCGATCTCCGAGCGGGCAACGCCGACCGCGATGCAGTGGTGGCGTCGCTGCATGAAGCCGTCGCCGCGGGGCGACTCGACCCCGAGGAGCTCGGGCCGCGGGTGGACGCCGCCCGTAGCGCCCGCACTTTCGGCGATCTCGACGATGTCGTCGCTGACCTTCCCATCACGCCGCCGTCCGTATCACTCACCGGCCAAGGAGCCGCCGGACAGGGAGCCACCGACGGTCAGGGGTTGGTTGCCGGACAAGGGATTGTTGGCGGTCAGTCGCAACCATCCGACTCCTTGGTTTCGCGGGCCGATGCGCCGGTGCGACGCTGGCCTTCCGGCGAGCCGGTGGACCGTGGCCCGATCGGCGAAAGCCCCGAGAACCCGCTGTTCATCGACGCTGGCTGGTCGTCGGACAAGCGCCAGGGCGACTGGGTGATCCCGCAGTTCCTGCGCTTGCGCGGTGGCGTCGGCAGCGTTCATCTCGACTGCACCGAGGCGATCAGCAGCCACAACGTGATCCACGTCTGGGTCGAGGGCGACCTCGGCTCGATCACGATCGTCGTGCCGGAGGGCTGGGCCGCTGACGCCGAGAGCGTCCAGAAGTCCCTCGGCTCGATCTATATCAAGGTTCCCAAAGAGCCCACCATGGGCCGCCCGATCCTGGTGATCAACGGCGCAATGGGGATGGGCTCGTTGACCGTACGCCCACCCAACTGGTTCGAGCGCCGCAAGCTGGAGAAGAAACTGCGCTGAGCGACTTCTACGATGGGCCCATGCCGAGCCCCCTCATCGACTCCCTCCTGCAGGCGGTCAGCGCGCGACCCGATGATGTGCCGCTGCGCCTCCATGTCACAGAGCTCCTGATCGAGGCCGGCCGCGGCCCCGAGGCCATCCAGCAGTGCGCAATCGTCCTGCAGCAGGACCCCGGCAACAGCCACGCCCAAGGATTGATGGGTCGGGCCTTCGCTGCGCCTGTCGCGTCACCTGACGCCCCCGCGTCGAGTACGCCGGCCGCGGCGGCGGCTCCCGTTGAGCCCGCCCCAGCAGGAGACGATGCGGTGCTGATCGACCCGGTGCTGGACGGCGTACCGGTCGAACGCCCCGAACCACAGCCTCGCCG
>JAUNUL010000014.1:0-8711 GCA_030538175.1 Propionibacteriaceae bacterium
AGGCTGGGTGGCCGTCGGCAGAGGCTGTTCCACGCGCGCGGTCGGCACAGGGTGCGGGCCGGGTTGAACGGGATCAGGCTCGCGCTGGGCCGGCTGCGTCGGCTGAGTGGCCTGAACGGGCATGGGCGCAGAACCAGCAGGCCTCGGCGAGGGATCGCTGGGCGCCTGCGTGGGGACCTCGACGGGGAGCGCGGGCGGCACGACCGGATTCGTGGCAGGCCGCACGGGTTCGACCCCGCCGGACGTGTTCTCCTCGCGCGGCACCTCCTGTCCGACGCTGGTGCGACCGGGCTCTTCATGTGCCGCAGGGTCACCAGAGGGTGGTGCTGCGTTGATGTCCTCGCGTGCCTGCTCGCGGCCGGACAAGGCTCCACCGGCCGTTTCGCCGGCGTTCTCCGCGAACTCCATCGGCCGCGTGCCCCCCAGGGGCAACCGGTCGAAGCGCTCAGCGTCACCGCCACGGCTGATCTGGATGCCTTCGGGGGCGCCGCCGACGTTGAACAGCAGGCGGCCTTCGTCAGTGACCGGCTCGGGGTCGGCATTGCCGAGCGTGGCAATCGGAGGCCCAGCCAGCTTGCCGTCACGAGTCAGCTGGATGACCTTCTTGCTGCCTTGGCAGACGACATAGACCGTGTCGTTGAAGGCGACCGGGCGAGCCGGGCGATGACAGTCCAGTTCGCCCGTGGGGACGACGCGGACCTCACCACGATCCACGATCACGACCGATGTCTTGTCCGCCATGGCCCCGGACACGAGGTCGCTCGGGCCGTTCAGCCGCGCAGGATCCACACCGACCAGCAGGGAGCTCTGGCGATAACCGTCGTTCTTGGTGCCGACCTGGGCGATAACTCCCGCACGGGGACCGAACACCGACACCCCGGTCTCATGACCGGTCAGGACTGCGTCATCACCCACGAGGGCGACTCGCTTGGCCTGACGCTCGACGAAACGATTCTGGTCGGTCTGCCAGGACAGTCCTCTCAGCATCCCGCCTGAGTCGACAACCCACACGGTGCCTTCGTCATCGGCGGCGACATCCGCGATCGACACGTTGCCGGGAGCCACCCAGGGCTCACCGAGATCCTTCGCACGCACCGGGTCGACCCGGGACAGCCGATTGCTCTCGGTGTCGAGGACGAACATCATTCCGCGCGCCACAACCACCTTGGACCGACCATGGGACGTCCGGACACCACCGGCCTGCATGCGGCTCATGTCGACCGTCATGATCTCGCCGGTTCGCTCATTGCGCAGGGCCACGACACCGTTGCCCTGGGTCACGGCGATCTCATCGCCGGGCTGGCCCACGCGATAGGCCTGCTCGACGCGGTTGGAGCCGGGGTTGTATTGCAGGACTTCCCCGCGATTGCCGTTCGAAAGCCAGGTCACGCCATCGCTGACACCGATGACGGTGCTGGTCACACCTGATCCGATCAGGACGCCCACCATGGCGAATGCGGTCATCGAAGCTGCCGACGCGTTCACAACTTTCTTGGATCGCGCAGGGTTCAGCCATGATTTGGCGCTGGTCAGGGGGTGACGCACAGAGCTTCTCCTCGGCCCGATGAGTCAGGGAGGTCATGGGCTTGCAACCCATCATCGACCATCCTGAGGAAATCCGACGAATTCGTTTCAGGGAACGGACTAATTCATCAGGTTTCGGCTGTTGGGCGTACGCCGTCATTCCCAGCCCCGCCAACCCGCTCGTGGGCACCGGAATAGGCTGCCGCGAGGTCTTCGGCGGTCACCAACTGCACCTCCGCCGAGCGCCGCCCGATCGCAAAGCGAACGTTCTGGACCCGGCGACCGCTCGTAGCCGCGAACGGATCATCGCGCGGCCCGAACACGATCCGGGAGATCACGCGGATCGCGTCATCGACCCGCTGGGGTCGCTCGAGGTTCCACGCATAGCCATGCCACTGCAGGACCCGCTCATAGATCTCGCGGTTCGACGGCGGTCGCGGATAGGAATCGTGTCCGACCAGCCAGGGCTCGGCCAGCGCCAAAGCCACGAACCACTCCCGAGAACGCGGCCGCAGGGTGGGCGCAGGGGCGGTGTGATCTTCGTCAGGTTCGTCCGACTCCGCCACCGACCGCTGCACGTACGCCGACTCCGCTTCCATCGGCCGCACCGTCACCTCAAGGGTCAGATCATCGAACTGGTCACGCAGCAGCCCTTGCCGGCCCCGCAGGACCGTCACCGTGTTCTCCCCCTCATCGAGCAGCGCGGTCATCCCGCGTGCGAGGGTGACGCGGCGGGCACCACCGGGGGCTTCGAACAGGCTCGACAGCTGCGCCTCGATCGTGCCGTGCCAACGCAATCGCACGATGTCCTCGCCGATAATCAACTCACCCAGCAATCGCGAGGTGTGCGGCGTGCTCTGCGGCAGGGCCAGCGTCGTCACCTGCAACGTCGAATCGGCTTCCTCTTCCGGCAGGATGGCGTGCGGCGCCCGCCCGAAGATGAGGGTTTCCTGCGAACCGAGCACGACCGTGGACAGCCCCGCACAACGCACCTCAACCCGAAGCATGGCGCCTCCTCAGCCGACCCGACACGCGGATTCTCAACAATCTCCCAGACAGGCTAGCGGTGGACCGGTCAGGCCGCCTTGTCCTGATCCCTGCACCGGACGCCAGCAGATTCTGACTTGACGAGCACGGCTGATCCGGTCCACCGGCGCCGCATCAACCGATCAGTCCAAAATCTTGATGCCAGGCTCGGCCTCCAACAGCTCGTGCCGACTCTCCGGTGATTCCGTCTCGGGAACAAAGGCCACCCACACCCCCATCCCGCTGTGCGGCCCCTGCTCCCAGGGCGCCACATACATCACCAGATCGTCACCGGTCGCACCGTTGACCGGGGTGGTGTACTGCAGCCATCCCCGCATCCGCACCGCACCGGGGACAGCCGGCCACGGCTCGGTCGTCAGGCGCTGAGGTGTGACACCGCCGCCTTGCTCATAGCGCAACAGCAGGGCCCGCAGAATCCGTTCGCTGGATGCCGCGGCATCCCCTGGCACGACCAGCTCGGGCTCGGCATCGCCGATCAACATGATGGGCACGGCGTCGTTGGCGCCACCCGCGGGCTGATAGGCCTGCGTCGCCTTCCGGAACACCGTGGTGATCTTCTCGACACCCGGGAGGATCTTCATCGACGGCGGCAGCGGGAGCTCGAGACGCTGATAAATAACGACCTGGCGCTTGATGACGTCAAGCTCGTACTCCTGATACACCCGTGCCGGCCCCTCCCCTTCCGGGGGCCGGGCCCGCAGGAACGGCTCGGATGGCTGCGCCATGCCCTGGCCGATCAGGCTGATCCCGACCAGCACGATGATCAACCCGACTGCCACCAGGCTGGCAAGGAAAGGACGCGGCGAGCGCGGTGTACCCAGCACGGGCACGGGCTCGATCCGCGCGACCGCACCCCGCGGCCGGGGGGCGTACGCCGAGTCCGCCAGCCAGGCCGTCCACCCTTCACCGTCCCACCAGCGGAACCGGTCACCATCCTCGGCCTCGGGGGCGGTGGGGGGCCCGGAAGATTCGGGGTCTTCACCGCGGGGGTCGGCGTACCACCCCGGACGGGGCAGGCGAGACGGCGCGGCAGGCATGGGGGAATGCTAAACGAGACGTAGGCGCATGCGGGCTAACTCGAGCTCACCGCAGGCTCGTCGGTCTCATCCCCCGCACGGGGCGCCTTCGTGTGGCTGCCCACGCGCAGTCCGTGCTCGTGCCACCACAGGATGACCGCGACGATCACCCCGATCGACACCGAGGTGGAGAAGACCTCGCGGATGCGCTGGTTGGTCTGCTGCATCAGCTGCGAATAGGAAATGACGCGGCCCAGCACGTACGCCAGATTCAGCACCGCCACCCGCCACAGCGCGATCAGGTCGAGCTTCGTCGCGCCGAGCAGGGCGACGGGCAGGAAATAGATCAGGTCATACCAGGGCAGGGAGTACGCAGACGTGATGACCCACGCCGCTGCGATGACCACGGTGGTGCGCACGGCCACGACGAGAGGATCCCGCTCCGGCCCGACCCCATCCGGTGCGCCGGGCAACGGTCGCCATGGCAGGACCCGCGACAACATCCAGCCGATCAGAATCGCTGAACCCCACGCCAGGACCGACACCAGCGACGAGACGGTGTCGAAGTCCATGAACGGCTCCAGCAGCCGCCGGACCGGGTGCACCCACGACGAGCCGGCGACATAGGACGCGTTCTTCGCCGCCAGTTCGAGCGCCGCCGGATAAAGAATGATGTAGACGATCACATTCGGCACCGCCGCGCCGACCATGAACAGCAGGAACTTCTTGATCTCGCGCCGATAGGCCCATGCCATCGCCACGCCGAACAGGCCCACGGTGGCCTTGCCCGTGCAGGCGACGCCGACCAGCAGGCCGGTGAGCAGCGGATATTTGCGGATCGTCATGTACGCCAACACCGCGAAGAAGATCGACACCGCTTCGTTGTGCGCGCCGGCCACGACGGCCCAGATCATCACCGGGCTGCCGATCGTCCAGACGATCGTGCGGGTCTGCAGGCCCGGATTGCCGCGGGCGATCCAGATGACGACCGCGCAGGCACCGATGAAGAACAGGCAGCAGAACACCTGCAGGAAGAACACGATGTCGTGCATGTTGTCCCCGCCGAGCATGTTGGCCGCCCACTGCATCCAATAGATCAGGGGGCCATACACGTTCACTGTGTCCTGCCAGGGACGCTCGGTCCAGCGGATCACCTCGTCCCATTGCATGCGGAACACCTCGGCGGGTGAGTCCACATAGGGGTCGAAGCCGAGTTTGGCGAGGCGACCATACGCCGCGTACATCAACACCTCCGCCGACGTCATCGGTGGCACGAGGATCGTGGCGAGGTTGAGTCCGACCGCCCCGGCAAAGAGCTTCTTGTTGTTCGGCCGCCAACCGACCGCGATCGCCCGCAGGAGGATCCACGTGCCGACCGCTCCGATGATGATCAGCGTCCAGCCGAGCGCCGCGATGAGCCAGGGGTTGGGCTTGAGGAGGCCCGGCAGATACCACGATGGCAGCAGGCTCTCGCGCGGCCCGAGGGTGAGCGTGGCGACCGACGGACCGAGGAACCCGATGAACAGGGTCAGGACGGTCGAGGCGACGATCATGGCGATGCCGGTGCGGGGGTGGCGATGCCATGGGGTGCCCGCCGGAGCGGTGATCAATCCACCCCACCCGCGCCAGAACCCACCACGACCCGCCGACTCGACCGGAACGGGTTCGGCGAGCGGTTCAGCGGAAGCGGGGGGCTTGGTGCTCAACGTCGCGGTCCTTCGTTCGGTGGTGCGGGGTCGTTCGGTGATGCGCTGTCGTTCGATGGTGCGGGGCTCACGTTCGACCTTTCGGGTGCGACCGGGAATCAGCGGGAGTCTATCCCGCAGTCTTCGACGGCCCCCGGGCGACGATCCGATGAACGGCATATGGTCGCGGCGGGGCGCGCCGACCTAAGCTGGCTGCATGTGGCTCTCCACCGAGACTTCAAGCGTGTCCGCACCACCTGCGAAGGTGTGGGAGATCGTGCAGGACATCACGCTGCTGCCGCGCTGGCACCACTTCTTCTCCTCAGTCACCGTGGAGGATCCCGAGACCGCATTGCATCCAGGACACGGCCACTATGTTCCAGCCGGGTGGCGAGGCCTGCTGCACGCCCGGACCGCTGGGCCCTTCACGACGTCACTGGGCGAACGGTCGGTGGTCCTGCGCCAACCCCAGCCGGGCCGTGGGGAGCAGATCTTCTCCTGGTGGGTCGCTCCCGCCGACGGCGGCACCCGGATCATCCAGCGCATCCGCGTCTCCGGGCGCTATGGCCTGCTGTTCACCCGTCTCGCTGGCCACGCGTCCGCGCGCGGTTTCGATGAGGACGTGCGCAAACTCGGCCTCCTCGTCGCCCAGCACTGAGCGGGCCTCTCACCGCCGATTGCGCGCCTCGCCGTCGCCACGGTCCGCCCGAAATGCACCTACAGCAGTGCGGAATGAATATTCACGCTTGCCTTGCTGTATGTGCAGATTGGTCACGAACTCGAACAGACCACCCCAGATCGATCGCGCGGCCAGGCCCGGTGGCCGGGTGCATTTGTGACATCTGGCGCATGCGGCACGCGTGGAGTCTGCGAAGATGCCGCCCATGACCGAACTCCCCGCGCACCCGGGCCTGCGTACACACCGCGAGGGCGACATCCTCACCATCACCCTCGCCAACCCGGACAAGCGCAACCCGCAGACACCGACGCTGTGGCACACCCTGGAACAGCTCGCGACGGGGCTCGACCCGGCGATCCGTCTGGTCATCTTCAACGCCGAGGGCCCAGATTTCTCAACCGGCTTGGATCGGGGAATGTTGTCCCAGGAAGGCATTCAGGGCGAACCGCGGGTGTTGTCGGTCGCGGCCAACCGGGGCATGGGCGAAACCACTGAGCTGATCCGGGGATTCCAGCGGGCGTTCACCGCGTGGGGCGAGGTGTCAGCGCTGGTGCTGGCCGCTGTCCAGGGGCACGCAATTGGAGCCGGTTTCCAGCTCGCACTGGCTGCGGATCTGCGGATCGTGACCACCGATGTGCAGTTCGCGATGCGCGAGCCGTCGTTGGGTTTGGTGCCGGATTTGGGGGGTACGCTGCCGCTGGTCCGCGCCCTCGGCTATTCCCGGGCGCTGGAAATCTGTGTCACGAGCCGCTTCATCGGCGCCCAAGAGGCCGTTGCCTATGGGCTGGCCACCCTCGCGGTGCCGCCGGAGAAGTTGGCCGAGGTCACGCATGAGGTAGCGCTGGCCATCCTCGAGATCCCCGACGCTGCACTGCGCGAGACCAAGCAGTTGCTGCGGGCGGCGGTGCACAACCAGGCAGAGGATCAACTGCGTGCTGAACGCGAGGCCCAAGCCCGGCTGCTGATCGGCGTCGTCGGCAAGAACATGGAGCAGCGCCCCCATGACCACGACGACCACAACCACGACGATGACCACGGGCACAGCCATGGGCACGACCACGGGCACAGTCATGGCCATGACCACGGTGGCCACGGGCACCAGCACTAAATCCCCTGGGTCAGTGGGCAACCGCTGGCCCAGCCAGCGCTGCCCCAGGGAACGAAGGGGTCAGCGGGCGGGCGCGACGATCGGGATCTCGAGGTCAACGAGCAGCGTGCGCACGTGACGCTCGATCTGATCGCAGATATAGCGAACCGACTCGGCGCTGCGACCTTCCGGATCGGCGATCTCCCACTGGATGACCCGACGAGCCGGATATTTCGGCAGGTCGCAGCCCATGTCGACCACGATGTCGGCGGCGTCCTCGACGTCATACGGGGTCCCTGTCGGGAACTCCTCGTCGATGACGATGCCCCGCTCAGCCAGCACCTCGGCCACGAACGGGTTAACCCCCTCGGCCGGTCGCATGCCAGCGGCCCGGACGTGCACGGCAGGACCCGCGAGTTGCTTCGTCAACGCGGCGGCGAACTGCGAGCGACCGGTGTTGTGCACGCAGACGAACAGGATGGTCGGCACGGGCTTCAACTCCACGCCCGCTTCAGCCGCGCGGGCGGCGAGTCGGTCACGTGACTGCTTGACGATCAGCATCCCCAAGAAATCTTGCTTGCGCGCGCTCTGCGCCAGTGCAGCGCGCACGGCGGCAACTTCCTTGGCGACCACGTCGCGCGAAAAGGTGTCGGAGTAGCGATAGGCCAGGTCCTCGACGATGGCGTCGTACTCAACATCAGAAATACCCATGTCATCTAGTGTTAACCATTTGTTAACCTAAGCCAAGCCCCCATGGCGTTCGTGTCGTCAATGTCACGTTGCCGTTATGACAGGTGGACGATAACTGCCGAGCAGGGCTCATTTGAGCAGACGCGACATCCGGCGATCGGCGAGCGGCTTCCCGCCGGTCTGGCAGGTCGGGCAGTACTGCAACGACGAATCCGCGAACGACACCTGCGCGATCGTGTCCCCGCAGACACCGCAGGCCTCCCCCGTGCGGCCGTGGACGCGCAGTCCCGACTTCTTCTCGCCTTTGAGGTCCTTGGCCGCCAGCCCCGCCGAGCGCTCGATCGCCTCCCGGAGTTCCGTACGCAGCACCCCATAGAGCTGTGCGATCTGCGCCGCGTCGAGCCCGTTGGCCGGCTTGAACGGCGACAGCTTGGCAGCGTGCAGGATCTCATCGGAGTACGCATTGCCGATCCCGGCGATCGTCCGCTGGTCCCGCAGCACGCCCTTGAGTTGAGACCGTCCGGCGTCGGCGAGGATCTGCGTGAACACCTCGAGGGTGAATGCCTCATCCAGCGGATCCGGGCCCAGCGTCGCGATCTGACCGACCTCCGCCAGATCACGGACCACATGGATCGCCAACTTCCGCTGTGTTCCGGCCTCGGTGAGCTCGAAGCCGGAACCGTCGTCCAACGCCACCCGCAACGTCAGCGGGCCCTTGCCCGGCCGGGCGGGTGTGGTCGGGACTTGGTCTTTCCACCGCAACCAGCCGGCGCGGGCCAGGTGAAAGGCGAGCCACAAGCCGTCGGATTCCAGTGCGATGAACTTTCCGCGCCGCACGACATCGCCGATCGTCAGCCCCGCCAGCCCGGTCAAGGGCACCTCGACTGTTTTCAACGCGGTGAACGATGCGAGCTCCAGCCGGGCGTACACCCGCCCAACACAACGCGCATGCAGGAACCGCCGCAGCGACTCGACCTCGGGCA
>JAUNUL010000014.1:8721-18943 GCA_030538175.1 Propionibacteriaceae bacterium
CGGGCATCTCGGGCATGGCTCAGTCTCCCACGGGCCACCGGGGTGCCGGGAGGGCGAGCGCGGCCGGCAGCATCTCCAGATAGCGCGCGCGAGGGACCTCGACGACGCCGAGTGAGGCGAGATGGTCAGTCCGCCACTGCACGTCGAGGAGCCGTCCGGGTACGCCATCCGCGGTCAGAATCTCCACCAATGTCATCAGCGCCACCTTCGAGGCGTCCCGCCCGTGCAGGGGATCATGAAACATCGACTCGCCGGCGAACAGCCCGCCGATATTGACCCCGTACAACCCGCCGCACAGACGGCCGTGGCCATCCCAGACCTCCACCGAATGCACGATGCCGTGCTGGTGCAAGGTGGCATACGTCTCCGCGATCTGCCGATCAATCCAGCCGTGAGGGCGGTTGGGGTCGGCACAACGGGCCAACACCTGCGGAAAGACCAGATCGACGGTGACGGCGTACTTCTTGGCCGACTGCCGCATGGATCGGGTGACGCGCAGCTGATCCAGCGGCAGGATCCCGCGCCACATCGGGGAGAACCACCCCATCAGCTCCTCGGAGATCGGCATCGGAAACAGGCCGTGGCGATAGCCGTGCACAGCGAGCTCCGGGGTCAATCCCACGGTCGACCCGATGGAATCATCCGGCGGCCAGGTCGCCGGGTTCTCGAACGTCACCACGCCGTCAGTGTGGCAGCAGACGGCGCCGGAGGCGTTGTTCCGGGATTTATCGGGGGCCTCGCCGCTCCCGATGCCTTCGGTGCCTGCGTAGATTGGACCCTGCGGCACCCCCGTGCCGCAGCAAGGAGAGCACCATGGCCACGTCCGACAATGCCTTCGGGGGTCTGGTTCCCCTCGGCAAGGTCCCCAACGCCGCCGGCAACCTGTTGCGCCGGGTGCTCGGGATGGCGATCGAGGGCTACGGCGCCCTGCCCCCCGCCAAGGAGTCCGCCGCCAACCAGCTGCGCAAACACCAGGATGCAGAGGCCGCGATCGATTCGCTGATCAACCTGCATGTCACGATGGCCGGCGCCCAGGGCTTCGTCACCAACATCGGCGGAGTGCTCACCACGCTCGTCGCCATGCCCGCGAACATCGCCGGCGTCGCGGTCCTCCAAGCCCGACTGGTCGCCACCATCGCGCATCTGCGCGGCTACGACATCGACGACCCACGCGTCCGGACCGCGGTCGCGATGTGTCTGGTCGGCGACGATCTGGAGAAGAGCCTCGGGGAGGCCGGGCTGCCGAGCTCACCGCTCGTGGTGGCCACCGCGCCGGTCTTCGACTCGGGCCTGGACCAGAAGATCTCCGACCGCGTCGCCGCGGATCTGCTCGCGCGGATCACCGGCAAGCGCGTTGTCGTGGCGATGACCAAGCGCGTGCCCGTCCTGGGCGGCGGGGTCGGTGCGGCCTTCGATGGTTGGGACACCCTGACTGTCGCGAGGTACGCCAAGTCGCAACTCGTGGACCGACGCCGTCGCAGCTGAGCCCCGGTCGGCGCACCAGTTCCACGAGTCTCCCCTAGACTCCCCTCGTGACCGGACTGAGCTTTGCGAACGTGATGGACGACTCGATCCTTGTCTATGTCGAGGACCACGAGCGATTCGTCGATTGGATCACCGAACGCACCGGCGGGGGCTCCGACCAGATGTCGGTCGACCTGCACAAGCAGCAGATCACCTATCGACCCAAGCTGCACAAGCGCGACGAAGTGGTTGCGCCGATCCATCTGCTCGGCTCTGTGGCGAGCGAGCCCCGCTCGGCGATGTGGGCGTGGGCAAACGAACACGTCAAGGAGCTGCCTGCCGCGCGGATGGTCGAGCGGGTGCGTTCCTTCGGCGAGAGCCGCGGGGTGACGGAGTTGACCACCCCGGAGATCTCAATCGCCCCCGACGCCGACGGCATCGATGGGCTCGCCACCACTGCCACGACGATGGCCGCCGTCTCCTGCCGGATCACCGGCATCCCGACGGCCCAGATCATCACGGGTGACGGCATTCGCCTGGTCATGCTTGTCGACGCCCCCGGGTTCCCCCCTGCGCGGCCGAGCGGCCTGAGCTTCCCGCGCATCCTCACCAACGCGATCAGCGCCCCCGGGTGGGTGCACGAACATCGGCGTGCCACCCAGGGCTATGCCCAGGCCCGCAACCTGCCCTATGGCTGGGAACCCAACTTCAGCGCGCTCAACATCGGCTTCCCCGAGGGCAACGTCCGCGTCGCCTTCGACGAAGCGGGCCGGGTCGCGAATATCCAGGCGGGGTTCCGGCAGCCCGAGGACTGAGCGAGGCTCAATTGCGGCGGATCTCCGCGTACCTCATCCCGGCCTCGAACCGCGAGGACGCCCCGAGGATCTCCCGGATGATGGCCACCTCGGTGCGCACCGAACGGGTCGACACGCTCAACTCACGACTGACCATCTCATCGGTCATGCCCTCGGCGAGGAGTTCGAGCACCCGGCGCTGCCGGTCAGTGAAACGGTCGAGCGTGACCGGCCCCTCCCCGGCGAGCGAGACGGCGCTGTGCCAGAGCTCCTCGAAGTGTCCAATGACGGCCCGAATGATGTCGGCATTGCAGATCCGCACGGCCTCGGCGTCGCGCGCAGCTACCCCTGTGGACAGATCGACCACCGCCACCGAACGGTTGACCACGCACAGGCGGCGCAGCGCGCGGGGGGAGACGCGGATCAATGCGCCTTCGTCGCTGAGGCGATCGACACGTTCCCGGGCAGCGCCGGAGGTCGCGGCGGGCGGGATGATGACCCGGGTCACCGACGCCGACACCGCCGGGAGGGTGACAGGTGCGGTGATCCGGTTGACGACGGCGAGACGTTCGCTGGCCGGCATCACGTCCAACTGGGCCATGGCACGCCGGATGGCCGGCATCCCTGAGTGGAACCGCACATCGATCCCAGCCCGGGCCAGGCAGATCTCCCGCAGCCGCCGCACGAACGGATCAACTGACGTCTCGTCATTCAGGGGTTGAGCAGACACGGGGTTCTCCTGCTGTGTTCGGGCGTCACAGACTGCGCGACGCGATCCCCACGCTAGCCTGAAGACCCGTTCAGCAACCCCTCAGAATCCGGGGAAAGTTCCGTGCTGGCACGGGTGTTCGGGTTTGGTGGAGCTGCTGCGCCGAGCACAATGGAGCGATGATCGGTCGTCTGCATCACGTCGTGCTGCCCAGTCGGGATCCCCGCCAGACCGCCCAGTTCTGGGCCAGGATCCTCGACCTGTCGATCGTGTCCGACGACCCCTCCTTCGTCGTGGTCGCGAGCAACGAGGCCGCCCCCGGTCTGGCCTTCCGGCCCCTGACACCCGCCGAGCTCGCGGAACGGCCCGATCGGCCGGGTCGCGATGACGGCCGCCCCGACGCACCGGTGATCCAGCTGCTGGTGAACGACTTCTCCACGGCGATCGACGAGGTGTGGCGCGCGGGCTGTCACCCCGTCGAGGGCCGTGAGGACCTGTTCGCCGATCCCGACGGCAACCGCTTCCAGCTCATCCCACGCCGGCTGCCCCCGCCTCCCGAGCCGAGGATCTGGCGGCGCTTCGTTGCGATCGGTGATTCCGTCACCGAAGGCATGGTCGACTCCGACGGTCACGGCCAATGGATCGGGTGGGCCGACCGATTCGCCGCCCACATCGCGACGCATCAGGCCGCCGACTTGGCGTACGCGAATCTGGCGATCTCAGGTTTTCGGCTGCACGACATCCGCACCCAGCAATTCGAGGCTGCCTTGGCGATGGAGCCCGATCTGCTCAGCATTGTCGGCGGGGTCAACGACGTGATCTCACTGCGCCCCGATTTCGACCAGATGGCAGCCGACCTGGACATCATGTTCGCCCGCGCCCGCGCTCGCGGGATCACGGTCATCTCGTTCACCAACCCCGACATCTCGCGCGCCAACCCGTTGGCCACCGTGGTCCGGGATCGACTGCTCACGCTCAACGGGATCGTTCGGCGGCTGGCCCGCGAACACGATGTGCTGTTCGTCGACTTCGAGCACGTCCCGGTCGCGTCCGACCCGCGGCTGTGGGGTGAGGACCGCCTGCACATCAACACGCTCGGCCACGTCCGGGTCGCGGCGGGCATGGCCTGGCTGCTGGGCCTGCCCGGCTTCGATCGCAGCTGGGCCGTTGACATGGACGACTGGCATGACAGCAGCGAGCTCGTCGTCGATCAGGCCCGCGCGGGCGCACGCTCGCATCTGGACTGGGCACGACGACACTTCGGCCCGTGGGTCGTGGCGGGGCTGCGCGGCAAGGAATACAGCCAGGGCAAGGAATGCAAACGCCCCACCCTGACCACGGTCGAAGTGCGTCGGGAGCACGTGGATCCGCAGTCGGGGTGAGGCGTTGAGTCACACCGGCCGGTCGCCGGCGAACGGGAGGTTATTCCCCGCCGGCCGGTCCCCGACGAACGAGCGTCAGTCGCCGACGGCCTCCCGGCCGCGGCGGATGATCTTCGGGTCCGGGATGCCGATGATGTCGTGGTTCTTGTCCGGATAGTCAAACTGGCTCAGGAATGCCCGCATGGCCTCCACGCGGGCACGCTTCTTGTCGTTGGACTTGATCGTCGTCCACGGCGCCCAGTCGGTGTCGGTGCGCAGGAACATCTGCTCCTTGGCATCCGTGTACGCCTCCCACCGGTCCAGCGACTCCAGGTCCATCGGCGACAGCTTCCAGCGCCGCACCGGGTCGATCTGGCGGATCGCGAAGCGCGTGCGCTGCTCGTGCTGGGTGACCGAGAACCAGAACTTCGTGAGGTGGATGCCGGCCTCGACGATCATCTTTTCGAACAGGGGCGCCTGGGTCATGAAGGTCTCGTATTCGTCATCGGTGCAGAAGCCCATGACGCGTTCGACACCGGCCCGGTTGTACCACGACCGGTCGAACAGGACGAGCTCCCCGAAGGTCGGGAAGTGGTTGATATAGCGCTGGAAATACCACTGACCACGCTCGCGGTCGTTGGGCTTGTTGAGCGCAACGGTGCGCGCACCGCGGGGGTTGAGGTGCTCCATGAAGCGCTTGATCGTGCCACCCTTGCCCGCGGCGTCGCGGCCCTCGAACACGATGATGTGGCGCAGGTCGTTGTCCTCCGACCAGTACTGCACCTTGAGCAGCTCGATCTGCAGCAGATATTTGATCTCGTCGTATTCGTCGCGGGTCATCCGGGTGTCGTAGGGATAGTCCTCTTCCCACGTTTCCACGGCATTGCCGCCCGGGTCGATCAGGTCTGGATCCTCGTCTTTGCCGCCCTGGACGGTGTAGCCCTCGGCGCGGAGTCGATCGATGTATTCCCGGAGGTTCATCTGCATGGGCCGCACATTAGCGGGGGCAGGTGAACGGCAGGAGACCTTTGGTGCGACTTTCCGCAGTCAGAACAATGTCGCCGGCGCGTGGGGCACGGCGACCGGATCACTCAGTCCGGATGCGCGACATAGTCGGTGATGATGTGGCACGGGAACGTGTCGTCCGCGCACTTGGGGCAGGCGTCCCCGACCTTCTTGCTGTCCGGCACGTGCTCGCGGAGGATGTCCTCCCCCACGCGGGCGAGGCGCGCGTACTCTGCACCCTCGTCCAGCTCTTCCTCAATGCGCTTGCGGAGCGCGGTGATGATCTCGTCATAGGTGACGGTATTGCCGAAAATCCCCATGGGGACAGCGTATGCCGCCGCTTCCTCCGACGGGAGGAATTGGCCGCACCGGCCGGCGTCCGCTGCCTCACGGCACGTGGCAGAGTCGAGGGCGTGAACAGCTCAGACCCCGGACAGGAATTGCGTCGGATCGCCGTCGAGGTGGCCTCAGCGGCGGCGGCACAGGCAGCCGGTTGGCGTACGCGGGGCGTCGAGGTGAGCGCGCTGAAGTCCAGCCCGACCGACATCGTGACCGCAGCCGATCAGGCGACTGAGGCGTACATCAGCGAGCGACTGCTGGCGGCCCGGCCGGCCGACGGGATCCTGGGCGAGGAGGGCGACGGCATCGCGTCATCGTCGGGGCTGACCTGGGTGGTCGATCCGATCGACGGGACCGTCAACTATCTCTACGACATCCCGGCGTGGGCGGTCTCCGTCGCGGTCGTCGAGGGCGACCCGGACCCGGCGACGTGGCGGACGCTCGCGGGGTGTGTGGTCAATCCTGTGACCCAGGAGGTGTACGCCGCGTCAGCCGATGGCGGGGCGACGCTCAACGGTCGCGCTCTGCGGGTCAGCGACCGCGCCGACCTGGCCAGTGCGTTGGTGGCGACGGGATTCGGGTACGCCGCAACCCGGCGTCGCCATCAGGCGGAGGTGGTGCTGTCGATGATCACCCAGGTCCGCGACATCCGGCGGATGGGCGCGGCCAGCCTCGACCTGTGCGGGGTGGCTGCCGGCCGGCTCGATGGCTATTGGGAACGCGGGCTGCAGCCCTGGGACCATGCCGCCGGCGCCCTGATTGCACGCGAAGCGGGCGCGGTCGTGGGTGGCCTGGCACCCGACAGCAGGGAGGGAGCCGCCATGACCGTGGCCGCGACCCCGGGGATCACGGCTGCGCTGCGGGCTGCCCTGAGCGAGGCGGGCGCCCACCTGCCCCCGAGCGACGGCTGACCAAGCCGAACACGGCTCCGGGCGTCGGACGCAGACCGCAGACCGCCCCACAGAGTCGCGTCTTCCACCGGGGACCGGACCCCTGGGGTTTGACCAGGCATCAGAACGGGTACGTCCCCTCGTGGGAGGCCCGCCCTCCTTGAGGAGGTCGGCCTTGCCCGTCAGTCAGTTGTCCCAGCCACGCCTGCTGGTGGATGGTGCCGCAGTATCGACATCCCTGGACATGGTGCCCCCGGAACTCGAGAACGCCTTGGTGGCGGTGCCGGCGGAATCGGCGATCAGGGGGCTCGTGGGGCGGCACGGCTCGGGACGGGACGTAGCCAAACGACTCGACGAGGCGGGGATCACCGCGGGCCTGGCCCGCCACGAACTGGAGCAGGCTCTCGATCTAGCCAAGGCGGCGTACCTCACCATGTCGGAACGGGCGCGCCGACGCCTGAACTGGCCGCCGATCGCAGAGCGGATGAAGGCGGACTGCTGGCTGCTGTTGTACAGCCAGTTCCGCGCCCGGTGGTTGATGGACATGGCTGGCGGCCTGCCACCGACAATCCTGCTGCGGTGCTGCCTGATTGCCCGACCGCGGTCCCTGGTCGAGCTGTGGATGCCCGCACCCGCCACCTCATCGTCCGAGGCGCCGACCGAAGAGTCAGGCGCAGCGGCGGAGTCGGTTGAGCAGCGCTGACAGCAGCCGGGACACCTGCATCTGGCTGATCCCGAGCTCGAGCGCGATGCTGGCCTGGCTGCGACCTTCGGCGAACCGCAACTGCAACAGCCGAGCTTCCCTGGGCTCGATCGCCTCCAGCAGGCGCCCCACTGTCAGCCGATCGAGCACCTGATCGAAGTCATCGGTGGGGACCGGGAGGTCGGCCAGCACGTCGTCGGAAGCGGGACGGTACGCCGCCGCGCTCAGCCGGACCGCCCGCACACATTCGGGGCTGATCTCAAGGGTGTGGGCGATCTCGCGATCGCTCGGATGCCGGCCGTGCAATTGAGTCAGCCGTTGCCGGCATTCGGAGACCGCGCGTTGCAGGTCCGTCAGCGCCCGAGGCGGGCGAACGATCCATTGGAAGTCGCGGAAGTGGCGTTTGATTTCGCCTGCGATGGTTGGAATGGCGTACGCACAGAAGCCCGCGGGTGACCCGACCCGATAGCCTTTCGCTGCCTTGACCAGGCCCAGGTTGGCGACCGGGAGCAGGTCCTCCACATCGGCACCCCGACCGCGATAACGGCGGGCGATCGATTCGGCCAGGAAGAGTCCAGCGAGCACGACACGGTTATGGGCCTGCGCGACGTCCGCGGCAGTCGCATCCTGCGGAAGGTCCAGGAGCCCTTCCACGGTCTCATCCAGATGCGCACGCGCGGAAGTCCGCACGGAATTGCCCCTCGGGAGCTGCGGTGACATGTTCTGCGAGCCTTGTCAGGGATCGAACGAACGCATGGCACCGCTTCTGGACCACGCCGGGACCCACACTCAATCAGTTCCCCGTGGACGCAGCAACTCCGCTGGCCGGCAACATCGCTCAGGCGCTTTGGGTCACGGATTGGGGACGTCGATCGGCACCGTATCGGGGCCCATCGGATCATCCGGTTGCGCGATGCGGGCCGCCACATCACGCAGTTTGATGTTCAGATCATTGCTCGCCCGACGCAGGATCACGAAGGCCTCATCGGCGTTGATGCCATGACGCTCCATCAGGATCCCCTTGGCCTGGCCGATGATGTCGCGGCTGGTCAAACCGTCGCGAAGGCGCTCGACGTTGAGCCGGGCACCGGTCCATTGCAGGACCAACCCCGTGATCGCGGCCAGCGCCAACGCTTGCTCGCGCTCGGCGATATCGAACGCGTGCGGACGCCGCGAATAGAGGTTCAACGCCCCAGGCAGGCCACTGGCCGGGTTGTGGCCATCCGGTCGGGGAGAAATCCCGACGGCCAGCAGTGACCGGACCCCCAGGGCGGCCGATCCCGACGCCGGCGCCCGGGTTGCGGCGACCTCCACACATGGGCCTTCCTTGGCCTCATATTGGCGCCGGTCAACCTCGCGGACCCAGTCGTGGGAGGAACACATCGTGTAGGGATGCGAGCCCGAACCGAACAGGGTGATGCTTGCACCGTCGACGCCCTCGATGATCTGCGCGGCAAGACTCACTACGCGTTCGAGCACCTGCTCGATGGACGGATCGTCAGCAACAATCTGATCGATCACGTCGCGCAGCGAGAGAGCTTGCTTCTTGCCATCTGGGTGATCAGAAGACTGACGGTCCAGGGAAGCGCTCACGCCCATCCACCCTCTGTCGGAAAAGCCGGGAAAAGTCACTAAATAGCTAAGTTACCCAGTTTTCACAGGACTCAAACTCACCAGATCACGGGTTTGAGGGATGAGAAACCGCGGGGTGCGCCTGTGCGCTGTCGGCCGGACCAAGTCGACCCCCGCGGCTCCGGTGGCTCGGGTGGATTCGCCACAACAACAGTCCAATGGTGGTGACCAGGGTGGTCACCGGACAGTCGCCTCAGCGGCGAGCCACCTCACAAGTCCGTTGATCATTCATTAGGCGGACCACCTCCTTTCCTGCGTACCGCTCACGGTAGGCCGGGGGTCAGATCGGAGCAAGGGGTTTTCGCTGGCAGAGGACTTCCCGCGCCGGGCACTTCACCGGCCGGCATTTGCTGACGGAGGCACTTCGGCTGACGGACAACGCAAACCGTGCACCCGTCGTCGTGTCTCTAGCGGGCACGGGTCGGACCGTGGGCTGAGGGTTGGAACGGCTGGTTGATCGAAACCGGTGAAAACGTACCGTTGAAGGTGCGCGACCATCCGCGCCAGCAGACGCCGCGAGGCGTGACCCCAGTCAACCGAGCAGGACATCCATGCGTTCGACCATCCGCCCACCCGTTGATCCCAACACCGCGGGCTCCGCTGTCGAGAATCTGGACCCCGCCACGACCACCACGGCACCGACCGGAGCCGGCAAGAACACCGAGGCCACGGGCGCTGAGGAGAAGGAGCCCTTCCTGGGCCTCAAACCCACCCAGCTGATCGGTGGTGCACTCGCCTCGTGCACGGCGGCGGTCCTCGGCGGCCAGCTCGGCGTGGCCGGCACCGTCGCGGGTGCCGCACTGACCAGTCTCACCATTGCCGTCGGCGGCGCGGTTTATACGCGCACCTTCGACAAGACCAAGGACGGCATCGACACCGCGGTGTCGAAGTTCCGCCTCGCCGGGACCCCGCCGGTGACCGACCCGGCCGCAGCGGTGAGTCCTGACGACGACCCGACCCGCGTGCACGCCATCCAGGCGTACGCCGCGCCCGACGACCCCACCCGGATCGTTGCCGCCCAGGCCGTGGCCAAAACCGAGGCCGACCAGGCCACCCCGTGGTTCCGGCGGTTCTCGCTGGTCAAGGTGCTCGCCGCCGCCGCGGCGCTGTTCATCATCGCCGCAGTCGCGGTGACCGGTCTGGAGGCCCTGCGCGGCTCGTCGGTCTCCGGCGGCGAAGGCACGACGATCAGCCAGATCCAGCGCGGTGACGTGACGACGTCGCATTCGCGGACCACGCCGACCGAGCCTGCTGCCGAGCCCAGCCAGGATCCGGCTGCCGGGGAGCCGACCCCCGCACCGACCGGTGAGGCGACCCCCCAGGCG
>JAUNUL010000441.1 GCA_030538175.1 Propionibacteriaceae bacterium
GGGCGGCAGACGAGCCCCTCGACGTGGCCGTTCCCGTCCTCGGTTGGGACCCGCTGCGAGAGGCGATCGCGGAGCATCTGCGGACGATGCGGGCAGTGGTCCGCCCGCCGGAGTCGATCGCTGTGACCGCGGGTGGTCGGGAGGGGCTGGGTTTGCTGCTCGCCGCGCTCGGCGTACGCAGCGTCGGCGTCGAGGAGCCCGGCTATCCCTCGCTCCGCCAGGTCGTGACCCGCGCGGGAGCCGAGATTGTCGCGTTGCCGACCGACCAGTCCGGTCTGGTCACCGACGCGCTCCCGGACAGGGCTCCGGATCTGGTGTTGGTCACGCCGAGTCACCAGTACCCGTTGGGTGGATCCCTGCCCATCGATCGCCGTCAGGCGCTGCTCGACTGGGCCGAACGCCGGGGGGTGTGGGTCGTGGAGGACGACTATGACTCGGCGCTGCGGTACACCTCTCAGCCCCTGCCCGCGCTCACCGCGATGGATGGGTCTGATCGGGTGATCCTGCTCGGGACGTTCGCGAAGACGCTGACGCCCGCGTTGGCGACAGGCTTCCTCGTGCTGCCCGAGTCAGTGTTGCCGCTGGTCGCGGCGGAGCGGCACGCGGTGGGCATGACTGTGTCGCTGGTGACCCAGCGGGCGGTCGGGCATTACCTCGCCGCCGGCGGGCTCACCCGGCATACGCAGCGGATGCGGCACCTGTATCGACGGCGCCGGGCAGCCGTGGTGGCTGTTCTCGACGGGATCGAGGGTGCCTCGGTGCGACCGATGGATGGTGGCCTGCATGCCGTGGTGGAGTGCGCCCGGCTGGGGCTGTCGGAGGCCGATCTGCTGGCACGGCTCGGCAAAGCTGGAGTGATCGTGACGGGACTGTCGGCGTACTGGTCCACGGCCGATTCTCCACCCGGGATCGTCTTCGGATTCGGCGCGGCAGGCGAGGCCGACCTCGCGCGCGGGCTGGCGACCATCGCGGATGTGCTGTCCCGCTGGAGGTGATCTCCGTCACAGACGGGAACTTTTCGGGTCCGGATACCGACATCTGGGGTGGCGGTCTGTCCAGGCCTCCTGTCACCCACCATCTGGCGAAGGACGTGCATGTTCACCCTGACCGATACCCCGGTGAAGTTCATCGGCCTGCTTGTGTTGTTCACGTTCAGCACGCTGTGGTCGCTTTATCAGCTGGCTCGCAAGCAGACCGGTCCCACCCTGGTGTCGAACTTGGCCCACCTGGCGATGTCCGTGGTGATGCTGGTCATGGTGCCGCGGACCCTGTGGCAGCCGTTTTCCTCGGTGATTCCCTTGCCCGCGACCGTCGGCTTCTTCGGGATCTTCGTGCTGTGGTTCGGCTATTTGGGCGTACGCGGCCTTGCTGCCGCCGGCTCCCTGCGTCGCCACGGCTGGCACGCGCTCGGTCACGCCACCATGTTCGGCGCGATGACCTGGCATCTGGCCGCGATGCTCACCCACCGAGGGATGGGCCACGCGGGCATGGACCATGGCGCGGGGGAGATGGCCCATGGGCCCGGTGCGACGATGGATCCCGGCGCGATGGGCCACGGAATGGGCCATGGCGCACAGGGTGCCGGCGGGATGGACCACTCTGCCGGCATGGGGCATGCGCCCATGGCGACCGCCCAGCCGATGTCGATGGGCTCCGAGCCGACGGACATGGCAATGATCCTCGCGGTCATCGGCGTCCCGCTGATGACCTATCTGTTGGCCGCAGCGATCTGGAACCTCAAGAACGTGATCTCGCCCAGTGCCGTCATCGCCGATCATGTGGGTCACGAGATGGCCGGTCATGGGCACTATTCCGTCGGCAACCCCCGGTTGGCCGCACTGGCCGACTTCGCCATGAACTTTGGCATGTTCTGGATGAGCACCGGCCTGATGGTTCCGCTGCTGCCGTTCTTCGCGCACTTTTCCTTCTGATCTCAGCTTCTCCTGACACAGTCCGTCAAGGCGGGTCCGAGCCATGTGCTTGGGCCCGTCTTTTTCTGTATCCACAGGGATTCAAAGGCCTCCTGGGTGGACTTGATCTGCGTCAAGGAGATCGTTTGCGGATTTTCCTATCTTCATGGTGAGCCCACAACGAGGCACCAACAACGAAGGGAAAATCCCATGAGCACCACGACTTCCAAGAAGACGATCCTCCGCGCCGAAGGCTTCGCCTGCCCGTCCTGCGTCACCAAGATCGAGAAGCAGGTCGGCCG
>JAUNUL010000015.1:0-8373 GCA_030538175.1 Propionibacteriaceae bacterium
GGCGCGCGGGTTGGGTGCTGACCCGGGTGGCGGGGATTCTTTGGTGGCGGACAGGGCCGCAGACCATGCCTGGCCGTCCCAATAGCGATACATGCCCCGCTGTCCACCGGGATCCGGATACCACCCTGCTGCGCTCACACAGCCATCCTAGGAAGCGGACAAGTCATTCAGCCGAGCCGCGCGATGGCGTCTCGGACAGCGGCGCGGGCCGGTTGCGGCAACGGCGTGTACCCCAACTCGCCCAACGTGGCCTGCTGCGGGTCCGAGGCCAGGAAACCGAGGAAGTCCTTGAGCAGGACAGTCTTCGCGCGTGGGCTGAGCCCGTTGGTGCACACGACCTGATAGCTGACGATCTGGATCGGGTACGCCCCGGCAGCCGCGTCGCGCGACTTCGGGGTCAACCGGACCTGGCCGTCTGTGTCGGTCAGCTCGGCGTTTGCCAGGCCCTTGGCCGCGGAGTCCTCGGTCAATGCGACCGGCCCGGTCCCACTGTCGATCCGGGCGACGGACAGCCCGTTGTCGCGGGCGGCGGAGAACTCCACGTAGCCCAGGGTGTGCGGCGTACCCCGCAACGCCGACAGGACCCCCGCGCGACCCAGCTTTTCGCCGGTGCCGGTCCACTCCTCGCCCACCTTGTCGGTCGGCCACGCGTCATGGTCGGCGAGATAGCGGGTGAGCCCGGTGGCCAGCCCGTTGGCGTCTTCCCGAGCCAGTACGCGGATCTGCGCGTCGGGCAGGGCCGCTCCCGGGTTCAGCGCAGCGAGCGCAGGGTCGTTCCACCGCGTGATCCGCCCGTCGAGGATCTGACCGAGGGCGGGGGCCGACAGGGTGAGCTGTTCGACCCCCGGCAGATTCGCGGCAACGGCAACCGACGTTGCAACCATGGGCAGGCTCACCGCCTCGCCGGCGGTGCAGCGGGCCTTGGCAGCGGTCTGCTGGGCATCGGTGAGGGGGACCTCCGTGCCCGCCCAATCGGCTGTGCCGGCGAGAAAAGCACTGACCCCGTCGGTGTTGCTGGCCGCCTCATAGCGGATGGTCGAGCGCTCATCACAGACCTTCATATAGGTCGCGGCAACCTGGTCGATGGCATTGTGTTGGGCCGTGGAGCCAGCCCCCTTGAGCTCACCACTGGGGCATTTGGTCGGGCCGAAGTCGACCGCGTCCTCATCGGTCAGGCTGGTCTGGGCGGTCCCACACGCGGTGACCAGGGCAAGACTGATCGTGGCAGCCCCCAGCATCGCCGTGCGTGTGCGCCGCAGGCGCCTCCTCGAACCGGGGTTCGGGCCAGACGATGTGGTGGGGAAGCGCAGAAACATCGAACTCCTCAGTTCAGGGCGGTGGCTGCGGCCCGCACGCGTTCGCGCAGGGTGGAGGGCAGGGGCAAACGGCCGGCGTCGACGAGTTCATCCTGAACATCGTCAGAGACAAGATAGGTGACCCAGTCCCGTTCGAGAGGGGTCAGGTCCGCCCGCTGCCCTGCGGAGCAGACGACCTGATAGCTGACGCGCATGAGGGGCCAAGCTCCCGAGCTTGCCTCAGTGGGGGAGGCCAACAACAGGTCGTGGCCCTCACCGCGGGGGGCCAGAGCGGTGATGCCGGCCTCTGCAGTCGCCTCGGTGAGCTCCAGCGGCTGCTCCAGCAGGAGCCGGAGCTGATGAGGGGTGGCCCGGTCCGGGGTCTGGGTCGCCGTGGGAGTGGGGCTGGCACTGGGCGAGGACTCACCGGCCCCCGGTTCGTCCGTGGGCGTCGGAGTCGGCGTGGGGGTGGCACCAACGATCGGCTGGGGGAGCTGGGATTGTTCGACATAGCCGATGCCGTTCGCCGTGGTGGCTACGGCGTCGAAGACCTCCTGGGCGCTCGCTCGGGCCTGGCCGGCGCCGCGCCAGGACGGCGTACCCCCCACCGGCCACGCGTCGGGAGCCGCACGGTTCAGGTAGTCCCCGACCGCCTGGGTGGCACCCGTGCGGCCGGAGCGGAAAAAGACTTCGATCCGGGCATCGGGCAGGTTCACCGTGGGGTTGTCGGCGGCGATCTCCGGATCGTTCCAATGGGTGATCACCCCGGAGAAGACTTTCGCCAGCGTGACCGGGCGCAACGACAAGTCGGTCACGCCGTCGACCCGGAAGACGATCGCGATGGGGTCCGCGGCGACCGGCAGATGCCAGGCGGGGTGGCGCAGGCAACGGGTCTCCGCCTGGCGGAGGCTCTCGTCGGCCAGCGGCAGATCAGTGGCCGCGATGTGCACGAGGCCGTTCACGAAGCTGGTGGTGCCCCCATCGCGTGCCGAACCGACGGTCAGCCGGGCACGGTTCTGGCAACCGGTGCTGTAGTCCGTGGCCTGGGCCTCCAACAGTTGCTGGTCAGCCGGCGTGGTCTCGATGAGCAGGTCTCCGGGCGGGCAGGGGCCGGCGGCGGCCACGGTGGGGGAGGGGGGCGTCGTCGGGGGCTCCGGCTGGGGCGACTGGCAGGCGGTGAGGGCCAGCGCCGTCACGATTACGCCGGCCGCTGCCCAGGAAAAACGGAACGGCATCACCCCAGTCTAGAACCGGGATGATGCCGTTGCGTGGAGTGCTCGCCGAGCGGTGATACGCCCGACGGGGGGCTGCCTGGTCAGGCCGCCGCACGGGTTGTGCGGAGGATCAGCCGAAGCGACCGGAGATGTAGTTCTCGGTGTCCTGCTGGGACGGGTTCGAGAAGATCGTCTCGGTGCGGTCGAACTCGATGAGCTTGCCGGGCTTGCCGGTGCCCTCGATGTTGAAGAAGCCGGTCTTGTCGGAGACGCGAGCGGCCTGCTGCATGTTGTGGGTCACGATGACCACGGTGTAGTTCTGCTTCAGCTCCTGGATCAGATCCTCGATGGCGAGGGTCGAGATCGGGTCGAGCGCCGAGCAGGGCTCATCCATCAGCAGGACCTCGGGCTTCACGGCGATGGCGCGCGCGATGCACAGACGCTGCTGCTGGCCACCGGACAGGCCGCCACCCGGGCGGTCGAGGCGGTCCTTGACCTCTTCCCACAGGTTCGCGCCGCGCAGGGACTGCTCGACGAGATCCTGCTGCTCCGAGCGCGGCATGCGCTTGGAGTTGAGCTTGACGCCGGCGAGCACGTTGTCGGCGATCGTCATGGTCGGGAAGGGGTTCGGCTGCTGGAAGACCATGCCGACGTGGCGGCGCACGCGCACCGGGTCCACGTTCTTGGCATAGAGGTTGTGGCCGTCGAGGAGGACCTCGCCCTCGACCCACGCGCCCGGGGTGACCTCGAGCATGCGGTCGAGGCTGCGGAGCACGGTGGACTTGCCACAGCCGGACGGGCCGATGAACGCGGTGACCGCGTTCGGCTCGATGAGCATGTTGACCTTCTCGACTGCCCGGAACTTCCCGTAGTAGATCGACAGGTCTTTGAGTTCAAGTTGCTTTCCCATATGTCTCTCCGTCCGGGCTTACTTCTTGGTCTTCGGGGCGAATCGTGCGGCGATGAAGCGGCCGATGAGGTTGAGCGCCATCACGATGAGGATCAGCACCAGGGCGCCGGTCCACGCGCGAGCATAGTTCGCATCGGGCGCCGTGCCGGGCTGCATGTACTGGTAATAGACGAACACCGGCAGCGTGGTCATCTGGTTGATCGTGCCGGTGGGCAGCGGGTTGGTCACCATCTGGGTCGCCAACCCGGCGGTCACGAGCAGCGGAGCGGTCTCGCCGATGATCCGGGCGATCGCGAGGATCACGCCGGAGACGATGCCGGAGATCGCGGTGGGGATGACCACCTTGAGGATCGTGCGCCACTTGGTGACACCCAGGGCATAGGAGGCCTCGCGGAGCCCGCGGGGCACCAGACGCAGCACCTCTTCAGCGTTGCGCACGACATAGGGGATCATCAGGATGCACAGCGCGACCGCACCGGCCAGGCCGGACTTGGTGCCCGGGCCGACGAACAGCACGAACATCGAGAACGCGAACAGACCGGCGACGATCGAGGGGATGCCGGTCATGACGTCCACCAGGAACGTGATGCCACGGGCGAGGGCGTTCTTGCCGCCGTACTCGACGAGATAGATCGCGGTGAACAGGCCGATCGGCACCGAGATGAGGGTGGCGATACCGGTGATGATCAGCGTGCCCCAGATGGCGTGCGAGGCGCCGCCGAGCATGTCGCCATAGACGCCGCTCATCGAGTGGGTGAAATAGGCGCCGTCGAAGCGGCCGACACCCCGCTTGATCACCTCGAAGATCAGCGAGACCAACGGGATGATCGCGAGCGCGAAGGCGAGGAAGACGACATACTTTGCGACCCTGTTGGCAGCCTGTCGGCCACCCTCGACACCGGCGGACGCGGCGTACATCACGATGAGGAAGAGCACGAACGCCAACACGACCAACAGGGCGATGTTGAACGAACCGAAGATGCTCAGCAGGGCAGCGCCCACGGCGAGCGCGACGGCGGCAGCCGCGAGCTCCATCCACTTGGGCAACTGGCCGGAGGTCAGGGGGTTCTTGTCGATCCCGGTCTGGGCGGGCTTGGGATCCTGGATCGTGGTGCTCATGCGCGCTTCTTCTTCCCCTTGGATTCCTCGACCTTGGCCTGCTGCAGGCTCACGATGTAGCGAGCGAGCATGTTCACGCCGAGGGTGATGGCGAACAGGATCAGACCGGTGGCGATCAGCTGGTTCACGCCGACGGCATACGCCTCCGGGAACGCCAGTGCGATGTTGGCCGCGATGGTGTTCGGGTTCTCCGAGGTCAACAGCTTGAAGGTGATGGCAGCACCACCGGAGAGCACCATGGCGACGGCCATGGTCTCACCCAGGGCACGGCCCAGGCCGAGCATGGAGGCGGACACGACGCCGGAACGACCGAACGGGAAGACGACCTGACGGATCATCTCCCAGCGGGTCGCGCCGAGGGCCAGGGAGGCCTGCTCCTGCAGCGGCGGGGTCTGCAGGAAGACCTCGCGGGTCAGCGAGGTGATGATCGGCAGAATCATGACGGCGAGCACGATGGCTGCGGTGAGCATCGTGCGGCCGGTGCCCGAGGCCGGGCCCGCAAACAGCGGAATCCAGCCGAGGTTCGTGGTCATCCAGCCATAGAGCGGCTGAATCGCCGGGGCGAGGGTGTTGATACCCCACAGGCCGAACACGACCGACGGCACAGCGGCCAGCAGGTCGATGGTGTAGCCGAGGCCCGCGGCGAGCTTGCGGGGGGCGTAATGGGAGATGAACAGCGCGATGCCGATGCTGACGGGCACGGCGATGAGCAGTGCCAGCGCCGAAGACCAGAGCGTGCCGAACACGAACGGGGCTACATAGGGCCAGAAATTCCCGTCGCCATAGGGCAGGGAGCCGGGCTCAGCGGTGAAAGCGGGGAGCGCCTGGAGGATCAAGAAGAGGGCGACCAGGCCGAGGATGACGAAGATCATGATGCCGGAGCCCAGCGACAGGCCCTTGAAGACCTTGTCACCGACCTCACGGGCATTCGCCGTCAGTCCGAAGGCCTCGGCCGACTCATCCTCGACCTGCGGAGCCCGTGTGGGTGCAGTCGTCACGATGGGAGTCTCCAATACTTGCGGAAAAGAGGAGCATTGCGTTCAAAATGCCGGAACGCCCGCCCCGCGAGGAGCAGGGCGAGCGTTGCCGAGCAGAGGTCCAGAGCCGAGACTCTGGGGCTGATCACTTGATGGAGTCGACCGAGGTCTTGACCTTGGCGGAGAGCTCGGCGGCCAGCGGGGCGCTGCCAGCGGACTCCTTGGCGTCGGCCTGGCCCTTCTCGGAGGAGATGTAGCCGATGTAGTCCTTGACCAGCTTGGCCTCGTTGTCGTCCTTGTAGTCCTCGCAGACGATGGCATAGGCCACCAGGACGAACGGGTAACCGGCGGCGGTGCGGTCCAGGTTCAGGGCCTGATCGTTGTCACCGCGGCCGTCCACCTTCGGGGAAGCCTCGACGACCTTGGCAGCGGCCTCGGCGGTCGGGCCGACGAACTCGCCACCGGCCTCACGGGCGTACTGCACGGTCTTCATGCCCTTGGTCTGGGACTCATCGGCATAGCCGATGGTGCCGTTGCCGTTGCGCACAGCAGCGACGACGCCCGAGGTGCCCTTGGCGGCCTCACCACCGAAGGCGGCCGGCCAGTCACCGGAGGCCTTCTCGGTCCACACATCGCCGGCAGCCTTGTTCAGGGTGTCGGTGAAGTTCTCGGTGGTGCCCGAGTTGTCGGAGCGGTGAACCGGGGTGATGGCCTGGTCCGGGAAGGTGACGCCGGCGTTGAGGGCGGCGATCTTCGGATCGTTCCAGTTCTTGATCTCACCCTTGAAGATGCCGGCCATGGTGGCGGCGTCGAGCTTGAGCTCGTCAACACCCTGGACGTTGAAGACCACGGCGATCGGGGAGACATAAACCGGGAGGTTCATGGCGTTGGACTCCGTGGTGCACTTGGCGAACTTGCCAGCGCCCATCTCGTCGTCCTTCAGCGCACGGTCAGAGCCAGCGAAGGCTGCGCCACCGTTGATGAAGGCGGTGCGGCCAGCGCCGGAGCCCTCGGGGGCGTAGTTGACGGTCACGCCGGCCTGAGTGGCCTTGTACTTCGCGATCCAGGCCTCCTGGGCGGCCTGCATGGAGCTGGCGCCGGTGCCCTGGATCTGACCCTGGAGCTGCTCACCGGCGGCCTGGGTCTGGCCACCCTGACCGCTCGGGGTGGTGGTGGTTTCGTTTGCGGCGCAGCCGGTGACGACCAGTGCGAAAGCGGCGGCCAGTGAGGCGCCCACGGGGAGAATCTTCACGGTTTTCCCTTCATACCTGACGGGTTTCGAGCCGGAATGTCCCCGGCTTCCGTGTTCGCACGCTAGGCACGATGTGTGACCGAACCGAACCGATTCGGTTAACAAAGGGTTAACAGCAAGACCGGTTGCCGAATCGTTATCTGGGCATCGTTAGGGTCAGGGTCCGGCTCGTCACCGGCTTGCCCTTCTTCGTCAGGGCGACGACCAACGTTTCCGCGGTTGCGAACTCCTGGGCCGGGGCGCCGGCACCCTTCAACATGGCCGGCAGGATCGGTCGGTGTCCGCAGACCGTGGTCGGGACGCCGGACGCGGCCACTTCTTTTGCCAGCTTGGCGGTCATCGTGCGGGCGATCTTGGGGTCCTTCTCGCCGGTCTCCTCGGTCAGCTCGTCCCAGGCCTCCATCGGCAGATCGAGGGCGTGGGCATAGGGGTTGACCGTTTGCACGCAGCGGGTAGCCGAGGAGGAGACGACCCGGCGTACGCCGAAGACGCTCAAAAACGGCACCAACGCCCGGGCTTGGCGACGACCCCAGTCGGTGATGGGGCGCTCATAGTCGACGTCATTCCAGTCCTTGCGCGGCAGTGCCTTCGCGTGGCGGACGATCAACAGCGGGGTGACCGGCGGCATCGCCACCCCTTCCATGAGGCGGTCGCGTTCGTCGGCATACGACAACCACTCGAGTGCCTCCGAAACCGGGAGCCACTCGGCTTTGTCGACCTCTTCGGGGTCAGCGATCTCGCCGGGCTCGCCGTTGACCTCCGCGAGCCACCAGTCGACCTGCTTGATGCCCCCGGAGACGCGATAGCGATGCGGGGACAGCGGCGCGGTCAACCGGACGCGCACACCGGTCTCCTCGGCAACCTCACGCACCGCGCACACCGCATCGGTCTCGCCGCGATCCAGCTTGCCCTTGGGCAGCGACCAATCGTCATAGCGGGGTCGGTGGACGACCAGCACCTCGGTTTCGTCCGACTCCCGTCGCAGCACCACGGCACCCGCCGCGCGGACAGCCGGTCTTTTCATTGTCCTGGCTCCTTGGCCCGGCGGCGGTTGGCGGCCGCAGCGATGAGGTGTTCCTGGAGATCAACCAGATAGCTGCCATCATCGGCGCGGGTGCGTTCGACCCAGCCATCGGCGGTCAGCCACCAACCGACGGTGCCCTCGTCGAAGGCGAGATCGAATAGCTCACCGATCTGGGCGACGTGCCCTGAGTTGGTGATGCTGACCAGCACCTCGACGCGACGGTCGAGGTTGCGGTGCATGAGGTCCGAGGAACCCAACCCCACCATGGGCCGGCCGCCGTTGTTGAACCAGAACAACCGCGAGTGTTCCAGGAAGCGGCCCAGGATCGACCGCACCCGGATGTTCTCGCTCAGCCCCGGAACCCCCGCGCGTACGCCACAGATCCCGCGCACCCACAGATCGACCGGGACCCCGGCCTGGGACGCCGCATAGAGCGCGTCGGTGATCGCCTCATCGACGATCGAGTTCACCTTGATGCGGATCCGGGCCTCCCGGCCCGCCCGATGATGGGCAACCTCGGCCGCGATGAGATCCAGCAGGCCCCGCCGGATCGAGTGGGGGGCGACCAGCAGCCGCCGATAT
>JAUNUL010000015.1:8383-18361 GCA_030538175.1 Propionibacteriaceae bacterium
CAGGTGGTTGAAGACGCGGGCGACATCATCGGTGATCACGGGGTTGGAGGTGAGCAGCCCCATGTCCTCATACATCCGCGCGGTTTTGGGGTTGTAGTTGCCGGTGCCGATATGGGCATAGCGGCGCAACCCCTCGGCCTCATCGCGGACGACCAACGACAGCTTGCAGTGGGTCTTGAGCCCGACCATGCCGTAGATGACGTGGACTCCGTATTTCTCCAACTTCCGGGCCCACGCGATGTTGGCCTGCTCATCGAAGCGGGCCTTGATCTCGACCACCGCGAGCACCTGTTTGCCGGCCTGGGCAGCCTCGATGAGGGCATCGACGATCGGGGAATCCCCCGAGGTGCGATAGAGCGTCTGTTTGATCGCCAACACCTGGGGATCCGCGGCGGCCTGTTCGATGAACCGCTGGACCGACGTGGCGAACGAGTCATAGGGATGCTGCAGCAGCACGTCCCTCTTGCGCAGCGAGGTGAACAGATCCGCCGGCTTCGCGGTTTCCACCTCTGCCAGGTGCGGGTGGGTGATCGGCAGGAAAGCTGGATAGGACAGGTCTTCCCGGTCGATCGACGCCAACGAGAACAGGCCGGTCAGGTCGAGTGGATTCGCCACCCGGAAGACTTCCCGCTCATCGATGTCCAGCTCGTCCAGCAACAGATCCAGGGTCTGATCGTCGATGTCATCCTCAACCTCCAGCCGCACCGGCGGTCGGCCGACCTTGAGGCGCAGCAGCTCCTTCTCGAGGGCGAACAGCAGGTTCTCGGCGTCATCCTCCTCGACCTCGAGGTCCTCGGTGCGGGTCACCCGGAACACGTGGTGGGCGAGCACCTGCATGCCGGAAAACAGCTGGTCAAGATGGTGGGCGATGACATCCTCGAGGGCGACGAACCGCCCCTGGCCGAGCGTGATGAACCGGCTCAGCACGTCCGGCACCTTCACCCGCGCGAACTGCCGCAGCCCCGTGTGGGGATTCCGCAGGAAGACAGCCAGGTTCAGGGCGAGGCCCGAGATGTACGGGAACGGGTGCGACGGATCGACCGCGAGCGGGGTCAGCACCGGGAAGATCCGTTCGGCGAACAGGACCCGCATCTGGTCCTTCTCCGCGCCGGTCAGCTCGTCCCAGGTGAGGATGTGGATGCCCTCCTCGGCCAGTGCCGGGCGCACCATCTGGGTGAAGATCCGGGACTGCTCCGCCATGAGTTCCTGGGTCCGGCGCAGGATCGCGTCGTGCAGGTCCCGCGGCAGTACGCCGGCAGCGCTCGGCGTCGCCACCCCGGCGGCGATGCGGCGCTTGAGGCCGGCGACGCGCACCATGAAGAACTCGTCGAGGTTGGAGGCGAAGATGGCCAGGAACTTGGCCCGCTCCAACAGGGGAATGCGGCCCTCATCCTTGGCCAGAGCCAGGACACGTTCGTTGAACGACAGCCAGGACAGCTCGCGTTCGGCGAAGCGGTCCTCGGGGAGCCAGACCTCATCGGTGCCGACGGCGGTGGGTTCGGTGGGGGAAGAAACATCCATGGGTCAGGCAGTTCCTGGGGTGGGCGACGAATACATCACATCGCGGTTGATGGTCTCGAATCCGGTGGACGCGTAGAGGTCGACAACATAGCGCTGATCCCCCTCGACATAGAGAATCACCCGTTCCGCACCCCCGGCTGCCAGGTGGGCGAGTCCGCGGGCGAGCAGGGCCCGGCCCACACCACCGCCCGCGGCCTCGGGATCGACACCGATCACATAGACCTCCCCGGTCGTCGCGTCATGACGCTTGGTCCAGTGGAAGCCGATCACGCGGTCATCGCGCGTGGCGATCAACAGGCCCTCGGGGTCGAACCATGGCTCGGCCATCCGCTCGCGCACGTCCGAGTCGGTCATCGCACCCTGCTCCGGGTGGTGGGCGAACGCACGGCCGTTGACCCGCACCAGGTCGCCCAGGTCCTCCGGGGCGTACGCCCGGATCTCCAGCCCCTCGGGCAGGGCGACATCGGCCGGCAGGTCCGAACGCAGCCCGCGGGCCATCACCAACAGCTCACGCACCGGGCGATAGCCCAGCGCCGACATCAGCGCGCGGGCCGGGGGCAGATCCCCGAATGACCACAGCCGCAGGGCGAGCCCTTGGGTGAGGCGGTGGGACCCCGCCTCCTCGCGCGGGTCGAAACCGAGAGCCCGGACCATCGCGGTCGCCACGCCGCGGCGGCGATAGCGGGGGTCAACCACCAACTGGGCGACCGGATCGTCGGTGGTGTGGTCGAGAAAGGCATAACCGGCGAGGTCGTCGCCGAGATGGCAGAGCTGGTGGACCGTGCCCGGATCGCAGGTGGTGCGACCGATCTCCAGCATCGCTGCCTCGTTGCACGGCGCTACGCCGTCGGCGTTCCGTGCGTTGTCGATGAGTCGGTGCACCGCCCGGCGCTGTTCGGCGCTGAGGGTCGACACGGTCTCGGGCACGGGCGCTGGGCTGGCGGTCATGCGGCGTACGTTATCGGACTGTGCGGTCAGCCGCCGGCGAAAGCTCGGCGCCGTGCGGTCAGCCGCCGGCGAACGGGGGCAGGACTTCAACCTGGACCGGTTCGGTCAGCCCGGCGGTGCGTTCCGCGTCGGGAAGGCGGCGACCATCCACGAGTATGCTGCTGATCCCGATGACGCGCTGGAGGTCCGGTCCCCGCCGTTCGCCTGCGTCGGCGAGGGCCATCGCGACCGTGGTCGCCTCGACGGTTTCCTGGTCAACGCCAGCAGCGGCGGCAGCACCTGCCCAATAGCGGATCGAAACGGCAACCATGGCCCGCATCCTTGCATGGGAGATTCCTGATGGCGCACCTGCTCCTGCTCACCCGGGACACCGCCACCTCCGCTGAGATCCTCCCGGCGCTCGGTCTGCTGTCCCATCAGGTATCGGTGGCCCAATTGGAGATCACGAGCCTGCTCAAGGTCGACCCGGATGTGGTCGTGATCGATGCCCGGGTCGATCTGGCCGGTGCTCGTTCCCTGTGTCGTACGCTGCGCGCCGCGGGCAGTGGTTTGCCGGCGATGTTGGTCGTCACCGAGGGTGGGCTCGCGGCGCTGTCGCCGGAGTGGGTGCCGCAGGATTTCGTGCTGGTCACCGCGGGCCCTGCGGAGCTGGAGGCCCGGATCCGGCTGCTGCTGGCGGAGTCCGCCGATGAAGTGATCCGTGCCGGCCGGTTGCAGATCGACGAGTCTGCGTACACCGCCCGGCTCGATGGGATGCGGTTGGATCTCACCTACACCGAGTTCGAATTGCTGCGGTTCTTCGCCGCACATCCCGGGCGGGTGTTCGGGCGGGATCAGCTGTTGAGCGAAGTGTGGGGGCACGACTATTTCGGCGGCACCCGGACCGTCGACGTCCACGTGCGGCGGCTGCGCGCAAAACTCGGCGATGCGGACTCACTCATCGGGACCGTACGCAACGTGGGCTATCGGTTCGATCCCCGCTGACCCTGCCGCGGTCAGTCGAGCTCAAGAACCAAGGTCACCGGGCCGTCGTTCACCAACGACACCGCCATGTCCGCGCCGAAGATCCCGGTCTCCACGTGGGCACCCAGCGTACGCAATGCGGTCACGAACGCCTCGACCAATGGCTCGCTCACCGCGCCCGGGGCGGCCGCGCTCCAGGACGGCCGGCGACCCTTGCGGGTGTCGGCGTACAGGGTGAACTGGGAGACGACCAACAGCGGGGCGTCAATATCGGACGCGGACTGTTCGTCGGCGAGGATCCGCAGCTTCCAGACCTTGTCGGCCAGCCGGTCGGCGATCTCGGGGGTGTCGGTATGCGTCGCACCGACCAGCACGACCAGACCCGCGCCGGGCAGCCGCCCGACGACCTCGCCCGCGACCCGCACCTCGGCCTCAGCAGCGCGCTGGACGACGACCTTCACGACAGGCTCCTCACGGTGAGACCAGGAAGATGGGCAGCAGGCCCGGATTGTGGGCGTGCACGATCGCCAGGAAAACCACCACGTCGAACAGCAGGTGCACGATCAGCACATAGAGCAGCGAACCGGTCTTGCCAAAGATATAGCCCTGCAGCAGCGCGAACGGTGCGGTGATCCACGGCCCCCATTCGCGATAGCCGAGCTCCCACAGGAATGACACGAAGATCGTGGCCTGCAGGATGTTGGCCAGCCAGACCGGGAAGTGCCGGCGCAGCAGTGCGAAACACGTGCAGATGAAGAACAGCTCGTCCCAGGTGCCGACGAAGTTCACGCCGATGAAGAACCGGACGATCTCGCTGGTGTCGGTGATGTGCGGCCAGTTCAGGTACGCACCTGAGCTGATGAAATAGAACGGCAGGATCAGCCAACCCAGGAACGGCACCAGGAACAGATAGCTCTTCTCGATCCGCGTCCACTTGCGCCCGGTGATCAGCGGGAACCGGATTGCCCGCCGCTTGAACACGAGCCGATCGATCAGCACTGGGGCCAGCACAGCCGCCAACAGCACCGACCCGATCCGGAAGAACGACGGCCAGCTCACGTCCGCCTCGACCGAGGTCAGCGATACGATGAAGATGCCGATGCCGATCAGGCCAAGATCCTTGAGCAACTCCCGGTTGACCCGGGCGGCCAGACCCAGCCCCGCGGCGAGCAGGGCGTACCCCACCAGCAACCACGTCAACGACCATTGGGGCCAGGCGAACCGGAAGCCGAACATGAACAGTGCCGAGAGCGCAACGAGGACTGCGGAGGCCACGTGACTCTTCGGCGGGGACAACACCTCGTCACCGACCGCCTGCTCCATGTGCGTCAGCATGCCATCTTTTTTCTCAACTAGGCTGGCCGGGTGCTCCCACTGATCACTCCTGGCGAGGTCCACACCTGGCTGCTCGTCGCGCTCGCGGTCGCCTGCGGGATCGCGATGGTGCTGGCCGCGGTGCGGATCGTTCGGGGGCGTACGCCGCGGGCGGAGTTGATCCCCCTGGTCACCGAGCCTCACTCGGACGCCGACCTGCCGGATGACCCCAATGCCTGATCCCACCCACTGACTTGATGAGGACCAAACGATGACCGACGACCAGCAGGGCAGCCTGGACTTCACCTTCCCAGAGGGCATGGATCCGTCCCTGCGGGGCCTGTCCTGGTTGATCGGGCACTGGGAGGGCCACGGCCACACCCAATGGCCCGGTGCCGGCGATCGCCGGGTGCTGCAGCAGATCGACTTCTCCCACACCGGTGAGGCCTATCTGCACTATCTGCTCCAGGCTTTCGTCGATGAGGACGGCAAGCCCGGCCAGCCGTTGGTGATGGAGTCCGGCTTCTGGATCCCGGGTGAGAAGAACACGGTCATGGCCGTGATCTGCAATCCCGAGGGCGTCGCGGCGAGCTGGCACGGCACGATCACCGGCCTGCAGTCCACGCCCGGGGGTGAGCTCGCCACCAAGATTGACCTGACCACCGACGCCGTCCTGAGCCAGGGCACGCACACGGCCGGGAGTCGGATGTATGGCTATATCGGCGGCAAGCTGCTGTTCGCCGTCGACCGGGCGGACACCGACGTGCCGTTGCAGCCGTGGCTGTCAGGGGAGCTGGTCCGCAAATGAGCCGCGTCGAGGTCGAGACCGGGCCGGATGCCGGCGCGGCCTGGCACTACGGCGACCCGATCGGTGAGCAGCGGATGCTGGCCGAGGGGCGGGGCGCGGTGCTGCTCGACCACCGGGATGTCATCTCGATCTCCGGACCCGATCGGCTGGACTGGTTGCACGCGCTGACGACCCAACATCTCAGCGACCTGGCCCCGGGGGTGGGCACGACCGCGTTGCTGCTGTCCCCGCAGGGGCACATCGAGCATGTGCTCTATGGCGTGGACGACGGTGAGGTCTTCTGGGCGCACACCGAGCCAGGCCATGGCGAGGCGTTGGTGCAGTGGCTGCAGCGGATGATCTTCATGCGTCGGGTCGAGGTGGCGTTGCGTACGCCGGATCTCGCGGTTGTCTGGCAGCCCGGTCCGGCGCCGGCCGGGCCGCGGATCACCCGGGCGGGTGCGGACTCCCTCGGTGGCCATGAGTCCTTCGTGCCCCGCGACCACGTGGACGACTTCCTGGTGCAGGTGGGTGATGGTGAGCCCGCGCGCTTGGCGGGCATGTGGGCGTACGAAGCGCTGCGGATCGCGGCCGGCGTGCCCAGGGTCTTCGTTGACACCGATGCCCGCACCATCCCGAACGAGCTCGGAGTGATCGAGGTCGCGGTGCATCTGGAGAAGGGGTGCTATCGCGGCCAGGAAACGGTGGCCCGCGTCCACACGCTGGGGCGGCCGCCGCGCCGATTGGTGTTGCTGCACTTGGATGGGTCGATGGAGGAATTGCCCGCCGTGGGCGCGGAGCTGCGGCTGGCCGGGCAACCGGACGGGCGCGCGCTCGGGTTCGTCGGCAGCACGGCGCGCCACTACGAGCTCGGTCCGATTGGGCTAGGGTTGGTGAAGCGCAACACTGCCGTCGACGCGACGCTTCAGGCCGAGGGGATTGCGGCCGCCCAGGAGCCACTCGTGGACCCCGAGGTGGGATTGCACATCAAGCCGAGGCTGTGACCCGGCCAACACGGACGCTAGGGTCGGACCTGTGACCTGGGACAACTTTTCTGCGGCCCTGTTGGATCTCGATGGCGTGATCACGCCCACCGCTGATGTGCACATGAAGGCGTGGGCGCACTTGTTCACGGCGTACTTGGCGGAACGTGGCGTGCGCCCCTACACCGACAGCGACTATTTCGATCATCTCGATGGCAAGCCGCGTTATGCGGGCGTGCAGACGCTGTTGGCCTCCCGTGGCATCGAGTTGCCGTTCGGGGACCCCTCCGATGCGCCGACCGCGGAGACTGTCTGTGGGCTGGGCAACCGCAAGGACGGCGTCTTCAACGAGATGCTGGCCGAGGGGATCGAGGCCTATCCAGGGTCGCTGCGGCTGCTGGACTTCCTGGACGCCAACAACATCGCCAAGGCCGTGGTGTCGTCGTCCAAGAACGCCCGCGGGGTGCTGACCGCCGCTGGGATCGTCGACCGGTTTCCGGTGATCGTCGACGGTTTGGTTGCCGCCGAGAGCGGGATCCCGGGCAAGCCGGCCCCGGACATGTTTCACTTCGCCGCTGACCAGCTCGGGGTGCCCTATCCCGCCTGTGTCGTGGTCGAGGATGCCCTGTCGGGCGTACGCGCGGGTGCCGCGGGCGGGTTCGGCCTGGTCGTGGGTGTGGATCGCGGCACGGGCGCAGACCGGCTCCGCGAGGCCGGTGCAGAAGTGATCGTTGCCGAGCTCGACGAGCTCATCTGACCTTTATCAGCCGAAGGACGTCATGAACGCACAAGTGCCACCCGCAGAAGACCCCCTGGATCGGACCCGGTTTCCGGTCGACGAATGGCGGTTGATCGAAACCGATTATGACGAGAGCGATCTCGGCACCACCGAGACGCTGTTCGCCACGGCCAATGGCTATATCGGCATGCGCGGCAACCCGGAGGAGGGCCGGCCGGCGTACGCCCATGGCACTTTCGTGAACGGCTTCCACGAGACCTGGCCGATCCGCCACGCGGAGGACGCCCACGGCTTCGCCCGCATCGGGCAGACGATCGTCAACGTGCCGGACGCCAAGGTGCTGAAGATCTATGTCGATGACGAGCCGCTGCTGCTGCCGATCGCGGATCTGGATGCCTATGAGCGCACGCTGGACTTCAAGCAGGGCGTCCTGCGGCGGCGGGTGATCTGGCGGACCTCGGCGGGCAAGCGGGTGCAGATCAACACGACGCGACTGGTGTCGTTCACCCAGCGCCACCTGGCGATCATGTCGGTGACCATCACCATGCTCTCGGGCGATGCACCGATCGTGATCTCCTCGCAGGTGGTCAACCGGCAGGACGGGCGCGACGACTATTCGGTGTCGACCAAGACCGCCGAAGGCAGTGACCCGCGCAAGGCAGAGGCCGTCGATCGGCGAATCCTGGAGCCCCAGTCGCAGTGGTGTGGCGATGGCCGGTTGATGATGACCTATCGCTGCGCGGATTCGCGGATGACGCTCGCGGTCGGGGCCGATCACACGATGATCACCGACAACGCCTATTCCGAGATCAGTTCCGCCGAGCCGGACCATGCCAAGCACGTCTATCGGATCGACGCCGAACAGGGCGTCCCCATTCACCTGGAGAAGTTGGTCGCCTATCACACGTCCCGTGGGGCGCCCGTCCGCGAGCTCGCGGACCGATGCCAGCGGACGCTCGATCGCGCCCGGGAAACCGGCGTTGAGGCGATCCATGACGATCAGATCGCCTGGCTGGAACGGTTCTGGGACGAGTGTGATGTGGAGATCCCGGGCCAGCCGGCGGTGCAGCAGGCCGTGCGCTGGAATCTGTTCCAGTTGGCCCAGGCTGCCGCTCGGGCGGAGGGGCTGGGGATCGCCGCCAAGGGCGTCACGGGGTCGGGATATTCGGGTCACTATTTCTGGGATACCGAGATCTATGTGCTGCCGTTCCTGACCTACACGATGCCGCAGGCCGCTCGGTGTGCGCTGCGCTTCCGCTACACGATGCTCGACGATGCCCGCAAGCGAGCCAGCGAAATGGCCGCGCTCGGAGCCTTGTTCCCGTGGCGGACCATCAATGGCGAGGAGGCGTCGGCCTATTACGCGGCCGGCACCGCGCAATATCACATCGACGCGGACATCGCTTATGCGCTGATGAAATATGTCCGCGCGACCGATGACCAGGATTTTCTGCATCACGAGGGCGCCGACATTCTGGTGGAGACGGCTCGCTTCTGGGCGGATCTCGGTTTCTGGCGGAGCAATGGTGAAGATGTCTTCCATATTCACTCGGTGACCGGTCCCGACGAATACACCACGGTGGTGAACGACAACCTGTTCACCAACGTCATGGCCCGGGACAACCTGGCCACTGCGGCCCAGACCGTGCGGGAGCTGAAGGAGAAGCAGCCGGAGGTGTACGCCCGGATGGCGACCCGGCTCGACTTCGACTGCGACGAGGTCGACGAGTGGGAACGCTGTGCGAAGGCGATGTTCATCCCCTACGACGAACGGATCAAGGTCCATCCCCAGGACGCCCATTTCCTCGAAAGAGAAGTGTGGGACCTGTCGAAGACACCTGCGGCAAAACGGCCGTTGATGCTGAATTATCACCCGTTGGTGCTCTATCGGTTCCAGGTGTTGAAGCAGGCGGACGTCGTTGTTGCGATGTTCCTGCAGGGCGATGCCTTCTCGCTGGAGGAGAAGCGGGCGAACTTCGAATACTACGATCCGATCACCACCGGTGATTCAACATTGTCGGCCGTGGTGCAGTCGATCGTCGCCGCCGAAACCGGTTATCCCGATCTCGCGCTGCGCTATTTCTATGCCGGGCTTTTCGTGGATCTGGATGACCGACACCGCAACACCGCGGATGGCGTCCACGTCGCCTCCACCGGCGGTGTGTGGTCGGCGCTCATCTATGGCTTCGGTGGCATGCGTGATCACGGGGGACAGATCTCGTTCAACCCGCGGCTGCCGAAGAGTTGGTCGGAGTTGAAGTTCCGTCTCCGTCTGCAGGGGTCGCGTCTGCATGTCCGACTGACTGCGGACCATCTGGAGTTCGAGGTCGTCAGCGGGTCGGCGGTCGAGGTCACCGTGCGCGGCGAGCAGGTCACGGTCGAGCCGGGGGAGCCGGTCTCGGTGGTGATCACGCGACCGAAGGACGAAGAGGAAGCCGATATGAAGCGCAAGCTGCCCCCGGTGGGTGGTCGGCGCGCCGATGGCTCGATCATCACCGCCAGCGTCCCCCGCTCGCGGAACGGCTGATCCGGGCGACTACCGTTGATGGCGTCGAACAGCGTCGGCGCCAGATCAGGAGGCTTGATGTCGAACAAGGAAACCAATCCCGCCCAGCCGTGGCTGGAGACCAGCATGAAGGCGCTCTATGCGGCTGCCGGGCTGACCGATGTGCTCACCGAGCGCGTGAAGGAGTACGCGGAGGCTTATCAGGAAGAGGCTCGGT
>JAUNUL010000015.1:18384-18635 GCA_030538175.1 Propionibacteriaceae bacterium
CTCAGGAGCAGTTCACCAACGCCACGAAGCAGGCGCAGGAGATGATGCGCCAGACCCAGGAGATGGCGTTGAGCGCACCGACGATGGCGCGCAACCTGCCCGATCAGCTCCAGGAGCAGCTCGAGGAGTTGCTGAAGGAGCTGAACCTCACGTTTGAGGAGATGGTACGCCGCGGTGAGGCGCGTCTCGCGATGTTCCGTCAGGGTGCGGCCGAGACCGTCGAGGACGCCGCGGAGACCATCGAGGAAGCC
>JAUNUL010000442.1 GCA_030538175.1 Propionibacteriaceae bacterium
TACGAGCAGGTCGAACTTCGTGCATTCGAGCACCTTCAGCAGGTTCGCGTTGTCGACCGTGCTGCACTCGTCTATGACCAACACGTCGTACCGCGAGCCGGAGCCCTCGCTCCGATAGACGTGGCTGGCGATCGTGCTGAAGTGGGCGTTCGGGGCATCCACGCGCCGCTTCAGGTTTTCGACGGCCGGATTTGTGTGGGCGAGGAAGAGCTTGCTCTCGCCCGAGAAGTGGTTGGCGATGTGGTTGACCAAGGTCGACTTGCCCGTGCCTGCGGCTCCGGCGACGATTGCGACATTCGACTGTCCGAATAGCCGCTTCAGAGCGTCCGCCTTCGAGGGATCGTCGATCACGCCGGGATTCGCGTCCAGCCAGCCCTGCACGTTGTCGGAATGGCCGTCAAGACCCTCGCCGGCGGCCTCTTGCAACTTCTCGATGATCGCGACCGTGTCGTCCTCGTAGCCGACGATAAAGACGTGCCCGTTCGCACGGGCGAGCTTCCGCGGCGCGTGACGGGGAGTCGGCGGCAGCAGCTTGTTGTAGGTCCGGATGAGCGCGTCGACGTCGCCGAGGTCTTCGCACTCCTCCTCCGGCGTGTAGATCATGCCGTGCTGCTCGGCGTTGGACCGCACCCGGCGTGCCAACAGCTCGTGCTCGCGACCCGTGGCATCCAGGCTCTCCGCGAGATCGACGAAGCGTGGGTTATGCCCGCTCGGCGACGTGCAGAACGGCATATTGTCGAACGGGCTGCTCCGAGTCGTGAGCCGGAGGTTCGAGAGCCACCTGTTCTCCGCCGGATCGAACTGCGCCTTGATCCACTGGTTGCGCATCTGGTGCATCAGGTACCGCAGCACTCGGGACCCCGCACGGTTCGCGCGGATGATCATGCGGGCTTGGTCGAGCGCAGAAAAGATCACCGGATCACGGTGCGAGTCCTTGAGTGCCCAGTTGCGGATCTCGTTGTAGCTGGCGTCGGACATGTCGACGAGGTCGAGAAGGCTGGAGCGAGTCGCCGTCAGATACTGCATCAGGTTGCGATACTCCGTGTGGCTCGACTGGACGCGCGACGCGGGACCGAAGAACCGGGCGAAGTTGTCGAACTCGCAGGGGCGGATCGAGACTTCCCACGACCGGATGATCAGGATCGGCATGGTCTGCCCAAGCACGGTGATCGACTCGCTCGACAGGTCCAGATAGGCCGCGTACCGGTCGGTCATGTCGATGTCGGTGAACGCGATCGTGCGGTCGAACTTGCTCGTCCCGTTGTGGGCCACCGAGAAGGTGACCTCGTAGTAGATCCGGCCCTGAACGAAGAAAGGTCTGGAGCTGTGCACGTAGTAGCGCTCGCGACGAGGCTGGGCCCGCGTCGCCCAGACAGCGTCAATGCGGCCGGCGATCTTCTCGTGATACTCGCGGAACGACGGGTCGAGGTCCAGAGGGAACTTCTCGAGGTTGCCGAGGATCGCTATCCCGAACTCCTTCAGCGCGAGGTCTCGCGTGCGGAGCAGGTACGCGTAGTACTTCAGCATCAGCCGTTCGGACGGATCGCCGTCCAGCGTGTAGTGGGAGGCACTAGCCTGAAGTAGGCTGTGGAATCTGCTCAGCAGCCGGAACTTCGCCTTCGCCTTGATCTTCTCCAGCGCCGGAGCCACCTTGTTGTAGTGGAACTCGGCGTCCGGATCGTCGTGGTGCTGCCAAACAACGAGTGCCTCGACCAGGTTGCGGAGCTGGGCGAGGACGTGTTGGGAGAGGAGCGCACGATCGTCGCCGAGCCGGGCGATGCTCTGGCAGATCACGCCGTCAACGCTCTGCACCTGCTGCCGCACGGATGCCACTGCCGTCAGTCCTCGGCGCCGACGAGGCGCAGAACGGGACGCCTGTCGGCGTCACCGAGCAGATCGCGCACCTGCGCAGGGCTGAGCTTCAGCGCTTCGGCGAGGACCGGCACACCGGCCCCATGGTCGCCGGCGAGCTCCGCGGCCTTCTTCAGGAGAGACGGCGTCTCCCCCGGATACGCCCTCGTCGGGTCGGCCAGCGGGTCGTCGATCATGGCCAGGCGCCGATAGGCCCGTCGCGCCGACGACTCTGTGGTGCGCCCACGCTCAACCATCCTCCGGACGAGCGAGTGCGGCGAGACGCCCCACGTCCGGCCCAGCCGGTCGAGAGCAGCCAGGTCAAGCCGCTGCGGAAGGGCTTTGTCCATCGCCGCGGCTG
>JAUNUL010000443.1 GCA_030538175.1 Propionibacteriaceae bacterium
CGCTGAACTTCGGCATCTACGCCACCGCCTGCGGCAGCTCGTCGGTTCGGGTTCGAACCTGCCCCTGCTCCCACTCAAGGACATCCTCGAGCCGGTAGTACACGCGTCGGCCGACCTTGAAGTACGCAGGCCCTGTCCCCTCGTAGCGTTTCGTAGCCCAGGTTTGACGGGTGGTTCCCGGATAACGGCTAGTCATGCCGTCCGGGTCAATAACTTCACTCATAGCTTCCTTTCAGTGCACAGTATCGAGTGCTTGTTGACTGTGTGCAAAGAAGAGTGAACCACACCGTGCCATATCTGTCAATATCTAAAACCTGTAGGCTGTACCTCGTGACAGCAACAGCAAAACCATTAGCGCAGGTAATCGGCGAAAACGTCCGGCGTCTACGCGGCACATTCACAATGGAGCAGCTCGCTACCGAAGGGCGCGCCTACGGGCTCAATTGGTCCGTGGGCAGCATCGGAGCGATCGAAAAAGGCACGTTCAAACCGACAATTGAAACCCTCGCCATCCTCTGCCACGCCCTAGGCTCCCTCGGACTCCGCGAGGGAAAAGGGAATCCGACCCCGAAGTTGACAGACCTTCTCGAAAGCTCCTCCCCTATCGAGCTGTCGGGAATCCTCTGGACGGAGACCTCGGCACTCACTCGATGGCTTGCGGGCGAAGAACTCGATTCATGGGTCAGCCCACCCGCATTCGAAGAAATGCAGGCCCGCGCCAACCGTGAGGTAGACCGAGTGAAAGCGCTCGATCTACCTCCGGGGTGGGTCATCGACACCGGACACTTCGGACATCCCACTCCCGGAGAGATTCGCCTAGCGGCGCGAGCCGGAATCGACCCGCTAGAGCTCCAAGCCTGGGCCAACCGCCTATGGAACAAGCCCATCGAAGAACACAGAGATGTCGTTGCAGGAGCTAGTGCTACCGCGCAGAAGAGGGGCCGAGTCTCTCGGGTGCTGCTCGACGAGCTGACTAAAGCCATGAAAGGCACCCGTGTCGACGATTGAGTCGTACGAAACGAAGTCAGGCCGGCGGTACATGGTCCGCTACCGCACTCCGGACCGACGACCGACGAAGAAACGCGGGTTTAGGACGAAGCGCGACGCCCAGGACTGGGCAGCGACTACCACAGTCCAGATGAACACCGGCACCTGGCGCCCCGCCGCGGCCGGGAAGATCACCGTCAATGAAGCGGCGCAGACATGGCTCACGGCGAAGTCGGCCACCGTCGCCCCCAAGACCCTCACCGCGTACGAGCAGGCCGTCGACCGGATCAAGAACATCGGGACCATCGGCAACGTCAGGCTGGCAGACGTCGACCACGAAGTCGTCGAGCAGTGGGTCACCGACATGTCGACCCACACCGTGCGCGGCGGGAAACGTATGTCACCGAAGACCATCCGCAACACGTTCTCGGTCCTTTCCGGCGTGATGAAACGAGCGATCCGAGACAAGCGGATTCCCAGCAACCCCTGCGTTGGCGTGGACCTCCCCAAAGTCACAGCCGGCGACAAGATGATCCTCTCCCCCGCTGACGTCGAGACGATGGCAGCGTCCGCCGGTGACTACAGCGACCACATCAACGCCCTCGCGATGGCTGGCCTGCGGTGGGGCGAACTCGCCGGGCTTCAAGTCCAGGACGTCGACCTCGAGAAGCGGCGACTTCGGATCAACCGGCAGATCACCGAGAACAAGGGCAAACTCATTCACGGCCTGCCGAAGCACGACAAGCGGCGCACTGTACCGATCATGGAGCCCCTAGCCGCGATCCTCGAGCCGCGGGTCACCGGCAAGGAACGCGCCGCACTCGTCTTCCCTACCTCGAGCGGCACCGCCATGCGGCCGGGGAATGCGCGGCGCGATTGGTTCGACCCCGCTGCTGCCGCCGCCGGGTACCCCGGCCTGACACCGCACGAGCTTCGGCACACATTCGCGTCGGTGGCGATCTCCGCCGGGGCGAACGTGAAAGCGTTGCAGCAGGCGCTCGGGCACCATTCGGCAGCGTTCACGTTGGACGAGTACGGGCACCTGTTCCCCGACGATCTAGACGGATTCATCGCTGTCATGTCGGCCCGGTTCACGGACGGTTGTGCCCAAAATGTGCCCACGAACGACGAAGCAGGCCACGAGAGTTCCGAGGAAAGCGATCGTGACCTGCGTTAAAGGCGGTGCGCCCCGACGGGTTCGAACCGCCGACCTACTGGGTGT
>JAUNUL010000444.1 GCA_030538175.1 Propionibacteriaceae bacterium
GTTCAGCTCCGGGATAGAGATAGAGCTCCTGGACATCGATCTCGATAGGAAACTCGATCGGTTCCAGACAACGCCCGCACTCCCCCGCGACGCTGACCGTCGCCGTGCCGGTGACCAAGACGCCCTCCACCACGGACTCGAGCCTGAGGTCGAGCGCAATGGGTGACATCGGTGGTACGCCGATTATGTCGCTGCCAATGCCCTCAGGCGCCGGGACCGACGTGTGCAACTCCCGCAGCGCCCCCGCCTGACGACCCAGATCATGGGTGTCGATGACCAGAGGACTGTGCCTCGGGTCGTTCGGGCGAACTGATGGAGTCATCACTGCCTTCCCAGCGCGTGACGACATGGCGACGTCACAACCGACGCATCACTTTACAGCCCTTTGGAGATGCTGGCAAAAGCAATAACCGAGGTCACCCCGCTTGGTGGTCCTGCGCGTGTCCGAGTGGGTCGACATCCAGCGCAGATCGTTCGGACAGGCGCTGCCGCGCCGTGGCCACCTGGCTGCTGGTCCGATGCAGTTCCGACTCGAACGAAGCAAGACGGGAGTCGATGAAGACGTCAGTTTCGCGGCGCAGATCTGCGCATTCCTGCTCCGTGGTGCGTCGCAGGTCCGCAGCGATCTCCTGCGCCTCTCGGACGATCTCGTGATCCTTCGCCAGCTGGGTGGCCTTGGCCCGCGCTGCGTCCACGATCGCAGCAGCTTCGGCATCGCTATTGGCCAGCAGGCCCTGGGCACGCCCCAACTCTTCAGGCAGCGCGGCCCGGATGCGGTCCACCAGCGCCAGCACATCGGCCCGATTGACGACGCAGGACGCCGACATCGGCACGCTCTTGGCCTGGCTGATGAGTTCGCGCAACTCGTCGAGACCTCGACCCGCTTCGGTCATCGCCTGATCTGTCATCGGTGCCTCCTGATCGTGGTTCGAGCGTACGCCGCAGACCATCGCGCGGTGACTCGCGTCTGCCGGTGCCGGTAGCCGGCGGAACAGATGTGGTTGCTGTCCCGGCCGGGACCCGTCACCCGGCGCGCTCGGCGAGCTTTGCCCGGACTCGGGCGGCCACCGTGTCGGGCACCAACGCACTCACGTCTCCGGACAGCGTCGCCACTTCGCGGACCAAGCTCGAGGACACGAACGACCACTGGGGAGATGTCGGCAGGAAAATGGTTTCCACACCGGTCAGGTGCCCGTTCATCTGGGCCATCTGCAGCTCATAGTCGAAATCCGCACCGAACCGCAGGCCCTTGGCGATCACGCCAATCCCCTGGTCCCGGCAGAAGTCGACCAGCAATCCAGAGAACGTGGTGGCGGTGACGTTGGGCAGATCGGCGGTGCATTCGGTGATCATCTCCACCCGCTCGGCGGGCAGGAACAGTCCGTTCTTGGACATGTTGTGACCCACCGCCACGATGACCTCATCGAACATCGACGCGACCCTGGTCACGATGTCGAGATGGCCGAAGGTGACCGGGTCGAAGGATCCGGGGCAGATGGCTTTCATCAGGCTTCCTGGAGTTCGGCGAAATGGAGGGTGGTCTCACCGTAGCGCCGTGACCAGGACCGCTCCACTGCCGCCGGCCACACCGGATCTGCACTGCGGCGAGAGCGTTCGACCACGATCAGCCCGGCCGGCACGATCCAGTGATGCTCGACGAGCAAGGACAGTGCCTCGGTCAGCGTGGTGTCGGAGATGTCATAGGGCGGGTCCAACCAGCCGACCTCGAACGACAGCCCGGGTTCGGGCCCGGTGGCGAGGAACTGCTCCACCCGACCGGTGCGGACGGTGACCGTCAGGTCGGTCGAGCGGGCATTCGTCCGGATCAAGTCGGCGGTCTTCTTGTCGGCTTCGACGAGCCAAACCGGTGCGGCGCCACGGCTCGCCGCTTCCAGGCCGATGGCGCCGGAGCCGGCGTACAGATCCAGGAACGAGCGGCCCGCGAGTGCCTCGCTGACCGACTCCTCGGACCAAAACCACGACTCGAGCGCAGAGAACAACGCCTCTCGGACCCGGTCTGTCGTGGGACGGGTCAACGAATGGGCGGGGGCGGCGATGCGGTGGCCCTTGGCGGACCCAGCGATGATGCGGCTCACCCCAGCAACGCTAGTCCCAGGGCCGAACGCCGGACGACAGCAAGCATGCACCGAACCGCGTCCGTGGCCCCAGACATGACCAACCCGACGAAGCACCGACAGACGAAGCA
>JAUNUL010000445.1 GCA_030538175.1 Propionibacteriaceae bacterium
CAGATCTAGTGGGCCGAACCGGCGTCGGCGATGACGCGCAGGTGACCGCGACGGGCCAATTCAACCACCGAGGACGGATCCGGGCCCGCCGCTACCGGTGCCACCGGCCCGTCGGCGAAACCGATCTCGCGTACCGCGTTGGCCAGGGCCAAGAGGTCGTCCTCGTCGGGTTCGGGCAGACCCGCGTCCGGGTCGGTCAGGCGGATGACCTCCCAACCGATGGGTGCCGACATCGAGGACGTGTGGGTGGCGCACAAGTCATAACACCCAGGAGTCGCGTCCAGTGCCAGCGGCCCCAGCACCGCGGTGGAATCGGCGTAGACATAGGTGAGCGTCGCCACCGCCCTGCCCCGGCATCCGCTGCGAGTGCACTGCCTGTTCATCACATGCACAAGCTAGCCGGGACTCGGCCCCGCTCCCGGCATTGAGGCGGTCAACCGGCCCGTGTCTCAACCGCAGCATTAGAGTCGGGTTCGTGACCAATAGGCGTGATCGACATGGACGCGGGGTGCGCGGCCCGCTCGCGTTGCCGAGCCCGCTCACCCGGTCTGCGGTGCGCGTGCCGGGGCGGTTGAGCGCCGCCGAGTTCTTCATCGAGGCGATGACCGATTCTGTGCAACGGCTGATGACCACCTGCCCCGACGCCCTGGTCGGAGTCGACATCGGTGTCGAGGATGTACCCAGTGGCTCGTTCGATTGGGCCTCATTGGATCGGGTGCCGTTGGCGGCGGCCGTGGACGCGACCTATGCGCGTCCGGCACGCATCGTCATCTTCCGGCGACCACTGGAGCGTCGCGCCAGCGACCGGGAAGATCTGCGCGATCTGGTGCACGTCACCCTGGTGGAGCAGTTGTCAGCCTTGACCGGGCGGTCGATGCATGACCTGGACCCAGAGGTGGACGACGACTTCTGAGGACGCTCAGCGCCCCAGACCGGGTTCGACCTGCATCGGCATGGACGCCTGCGGCCGGGCAGCGGCATGCAGAGCCACCATCGCGATGCCGGATCGCTCCGGCAGGGTCAGCACCACAGCACCCGCGATCGGCGCCGTGGAACTCACCCGGGCCAGGCTGGCGCCGGCCGGGATCTCGATGGAGGCGATGGCGCCCGGCTCGATCGTCCGGTTCGCGGGGGCCTGCCCGGCACCCCAGTCGATGACCACCAGCGCCTCACCCTGCCCAGGATTGGCCAACTGCAACAGCCCGGGCCCGGCGATCACCGCCACCAGATCCTGGGCGGTCACCGACTGGTCGTCCATCACACCGGGCTCGATGGCAAGATCGTCGCCGACCTGTACCACCGCGGTGGCTGCGAAATCGTCGCGAGCGGTGACGATCAGCGCGACCGGGCTACCGGCGATCGGGGCGGTCAGATCGAGCGAGATGGTGCGTTGGGCGTCGAGCGCGAAACTCTCGTAACCCTCCAGGACGTAGCGTCCGGCCTCGCTGACCGCCTCGATCGTCACCACATTGCGGTTGGTGCCCGGGTTGGTCAGTAGCAGCTTGGTGCTGGCCGGGTCGGCCGGCAGCGCGGGGATGACCACCGCGGTGCCCTGCAGCGTGCTGGACGCGAAGTCACCACCGGTGTGCCGGGAAACCTGCCCGACCGCCAGTACTCGCCCGACGCTGCTGCGCACCCGAGCCCCCAGCGCCTCGGTGCCCTGGTCGTGGTCGGCCAATTCGATGACGAGTTGTCCGTCGCCGGGCACGGTCAGGCCACGCAGCCCGTCCCCGGTGATCTCGCCCTCGGGGCCGCTGAGGGTGACATCGACCAGGGCGTCGTCGGGTTCGGGGTTGATGATCGTGAGTCGTGAGTCGGCGCCGCCGGGCAACTGGACGTACTGGTCGGCCAGGGGCGCGCGACAGGCACCCCACCACAGTTGGTTGTCGGTGGTCACCAGGTGGCCGCCGACGACGCTGGCCTGCGGTTCGGTCGGGCTGATCACGGTCGGGGCCGTTCGCTCATCCAGCCACAGCGGGCCGGGCTCTTCGATGAAGCGCTGCTCGCCCACCAACCGCAGTCGGATCTCGCCGTCGGAGCTGGCCGCCACCAGGGTGGCTGGTGCGAGGTCGGTGACCGGGCAGGTGCGGCTGATCGCAGTCACCAGCGGCACCGTGTCGGGCAGTGGGGCCTCCTGTGCCGGAACCATGCCGACGCCGAAGCTGAGGCCCAGCGAGATGGCCAGGCCGGCCACCACCCCGATCA
>JAUNUL010000446.1 GCA_030538175.1 Propionibacteriaceae bacterium
CATTCAAAACTCAACGAGAGCCGGGTGAAATCGTCGGCAATGACGCCCACTCGCACGTCGCGGCGCGGTGGCCGCCGTGGCATCGGCCACGGCGGAATCGTGCCATCAGCCGGGATATAGCCGCGGACACGCTTGTCCCTGATCACTGCCGCCCGTCGGCGATGCTCACGCACTTGCGCGAAGCCACCTTTGCGAAAATGCCAGAAGCTTCGCCGCACTGAGTCGAGCCAAAGTCTCCATGACTGCGGCAAAGTCACCATCGATGGTCCCCTCTCACCGATCAATTGGCCATCATGCTAGCCGCTCCCCAACCGCCTGATCGGTCAAGTCCGACGCGGTGGTGTACGAGTGATTCCTCGTTTCATGCGGTGAGGGTTGTGGGTTCCTCCTGTTCGGTGGTGCTGGTGATGAGGGTGAGCCGGGCTTTCTTGAGGAGTTCGAGGCCGAGGTAGCGGCGGCCTTCGGCCCATTCGTCGTGTTGCTCGGCCAAGACGGCGCCGACGAGCCGGATGATCGAGTCGCGGGTGGGGAAGATGCCGACGACGTCGGTGCGCCGGCGGATCTCCTTGTTCAACCGTTCGTTCGGGTTGTTGGACCAGACCTGACGCCACAGGCCCTGGGGGAAGGCGGTGAACGCGAGGACCTCGTCTCGGGCGGCCTCGAGGTGGTCGTGGACGGCAGGGAGCTTGTTGGCCTCGACTTCGGCCAGGAGCCGGTCGTATTGGGCGTGGACGGCGTCGGGGTCGGCTTGTTCGAACACCGAGTGCAGCCACGCTTTGACCGCTGGCCAGGCGTGCTTGGGGCACACCGACATCAGGTTCGCGGTGTAGTGGGTGCGGCAGCGTTGCCACGACGCGCCGGGCAGGGTCGCCCCGATGGCTTCGACCAGGCCGGCGTGGGCGTCGGAGGTGACCAGCGCGACGCCGGACAGGCCGCGGGCGACGAGGTCTTTGAAGAAGGTGAGCCAGCCGGCGTGGGTTTCGGAGGTCGAGCACGAAACCCCTAGTACTTCGCGGTAGCCGTCGTTGTTGACGCCGGTGGCGACCATGACGGCGACCTTGACGACCCGCCCGCCTTCGCGGACGCGCATGGTGAGCGCGTCGGCGGCGACGAAGGTGTAGGGGCCTTGGTCGAGGGGCCGGTTGCGGAAGTCGGCCACCAGCTGGTCGAGCTCGCCAGCCATCACGGACACCTGCGACTTCGACATGCCGGTGATCCCGAGCGCTTTGACGAGCTTGTCCATCCGGCGGGTGCTGACGCCGAGCAGGTAACAGGTGGCCACCACCGACACCAGAGCTTTCTCGCTGCGGGTCTGTCGGGTGAGGAGCCAATCGGGGTAGAAGCTGCCTTCGCGGAGCTTCGGGACCGCCACATCGAGGGTGCCGATCCGGGTGTCGAGGTCGCGGTGCCGGTACCCGTTGCGGCGGTTGGTCCGCGCGTCGTCACGGACGCCGTGCGGGGCGCCGCAGACCTGGTCGGCCTGGGCGGACAGGATCGTGTTCACGAACCCTTCCAACAGTTCCCGCAACAAGTCCGGCGAGGACTGGCCCAACAGGTGGTTCAGGAACTTGGCTGGGTCGTCGATACTGGGAACAGCGGTCATCGGTGTGGCCTTCCTTCGAGTTGGTTGTGAAGAGATCTCTCGAAGAATCACCCGATGACCGCCCCTACGTCCGGAGCGACACGGTCACGGTCACCGGGTCGTACACCACTCTGCTGGACTCAACTGTCCTTAGCCGGAGGATCGCCACCCAGGGTTCCAAGGTGGTCTCGCTCTTGTCTAAACGGCAAGCTGCACCTCCAAAGCGTGTTCAGGCTGTCAAGAGTGGTGCGACCGTTAAAGAGAGCAAGCAAACGCGGGCACATTCCCAGAGTGCGGTGCAAGAGCCGGCCGCAGGCCGGGCAACAGATGCCGTTGCCAAGCAGGCTCTGCAGCCAACGGTCGACGTGGCCGAGCAGGCCCGGATGATTATCGGTGCAGGCTTGTTCGACCGAGAGTGGTACGAGCGTCAGATAGCTCATGAGTTCTTCAATGAAGCTGAAGCCGCTGCCCACTACATCAGTTCGGGTCGCAGAGCTGGCGTGTCACCGCACCCGCTTGTATTAGCTTCCATGGGCGGACCCAGAGCCTGGCGTACGGCAGACAAGGATCCCGTGGTCGGCTACGTGCTCGACCAGGACCGTCAGCTAACAGATTC
>JAUNUL010000447.1 GCA_030538175.1 Propionibacteriaceae bacterium
CCGGGGACGCGCAGCAGGCGATGATCGGTGGATTCGGGTTGAGGGGCTGACATGGGTGAACTGGTGGCATCGGCACCGGTCTACTCATTGGTAGTGCCCGTCTATCGCAATGAACACAGCCTCACCCGGCTGCTCGATGTGGTGGGCGACCTCTTTGATCGGCTCGATGCGCAAGCAGAACTCGTCGTTGTTGTGGACGGGTCTCCTGACGGTTCGGCCGAGCTGCTGTCCGCTCAATTACCCCAGTGGCGGCACCCGAGCCAACTGGTATTGCATGCGCGCAACTTCGGTTCCTTCTCTGCCATTCGGACCGGATTTCAGCATGCTCGCGGTGATCACTTGGCGGTCATGGCGGCGGATTTGCAGGAGCCCATTGAACTGATCGAAGAGTTCTTCGCAATGCTGCGTCGAGATGAGGCGGACGTGGTCGTCGGGCGTCGCGAAGGACGCGCCGATGGGTCGAGTTCGATGTGGTCGAATGTCTTCTGGAGTCTCTATCGCCGATTGGTCGTGCCGGAGATTCCCGAAGGCGGGGTAGACGTTTTCGGCCTGAACAAGATGGCCGCTGGTGAGCTGTTGCGGTTGGGTGAGACCGGCACCAGCCTGGTCGCCCAACTCTTCTGGATCGGCATGCGGCGCGCTGAGGTGGGATATCTACGGCTCGAGCGCCAAGAAGGCAAGAGCGCTTGGACCTGGCGCAAGAAGTGGGCCTATCTGGGGGACTCGATCTTCGCATTCACCTCGTTGCCGATCAGGATGCTGTGGCTGTTGGGGCTGTTCGGCATGGTGATCACGCTGGGGATCTCGGTGATCGTCTTCGTTGCTTGGCTCACCGGAGGCATCCCCCAACCCGGCTACACGCCATTGATGCTGGTGCTGTTGGGTTGCACCTTCCTGCTCACCGCGGGGCTGGGCATTGTCGGCGGTTATGTCCACCGGGCCTACGAGAACACCAAGGGCAGACCTGCCGCCATTGTCACGTCGACCACCAGCTTCGGCCCCGCTTCGAACCGATGAGACGCGGCGCGGCGACCTTCGGAAGGTTCCTCTTCGTGGGCGTGGCCAACACCTTGGTGACCGGTGCGCTGCTGTCGGCGCTGTCGCTGGTCATCCCGCCCACTGTCGCCTACCCGATCGTCTTCGTATTGGGCATCGCCTTTTCTGTGATTCTTGCGGGCACTTTCGTTTTCCGGAGCAGGTTCACCGCTGGACGCGTCGCCTGGTATGTGGTCGGGTATCTGGCCATCTTCGGGATTGGGTTGGGATGCATCCACCTGATGGAACTCGCCGGATGGCCGCCCTGGACCTCGGGTTCGGTGGTGCTGGTCACTGCGCCGCTCGGCTTCCTGGTCGGGAAAGCCGCCTTCGGTGGCAGGTCATCGGCCTCTTCGTGAGTCGCTGGTTCGCCACTGGCTCGCGACACCCGATGGCTTGCTCGCGCCTTCGGCGTCAGGCCGTCTGGATGAGAGAACCCTCCGAATTGGCTCATGCCCGCCTCACCCGTGAGGCCTAGCCTCGGGGCCACGAGTGAACAAGGAGGGGACGTCATGACCGACGCGACCCAGGCAGAGCCCGGCTCCGTGCGCAAAGCGGGGGACGAACGGCCGGCGGAGAAGAAGCCCGCGAAGAAGGCGCGGCCGAAGACTGCACCGCCGATAGCGGAGAATCCGACGCAGCTGGGCTCGGCGAAGGCCGTCGAAACGATGTTTCGCAACGCCATTCGCACTGAGCTGGACATGATCGCGTTGGCTGCCACCAAGGCCAACATCATGATCTCGCTGAACGGCTTCATCATCTCTGCGCTGAGGATTTCGGGGGCGTTCTTGTTCAATTCGTCCCCGGCCTTCCTTGTGCCGGCGGGAGTGTTCATGGTGTCGTCGGCCGCATCGATCGTCTTCGCGCTCTTCGCAGCGTCGCCGCAACGCAAGGGCTTCGGTGATGTTGTGCGCGGTTGGCTGGACGGCGTTCGGGGACGTCCGGCGAACCAGGACGAGGGCGCAGCGAATCTGCTCATCTACGAGGAGCGCGTCAAGCTGGACCCCGACGAGTACTGGGCCAAGATGCAGGACCTGCTGCGTGACCGTGACGAGATCTACCACCAGATGAGCGAGCATCTGTACTGGCTCGGACAGATGGCGAGCGAGAAGTTCAAGATGCTGAAGATCGCCTACACGGTCTTCCGCTGGGGCCTGTTGGGT
>JAUNUL010000448.1 GCA_030538175.1 Propionibacteriaceae bacterium
CGCTGGCCGCGGTGGGCTTCAGCTTCCTGGCCGACCTGCTCGGCAAGCAGTTGCGGACGCGATCGCTGGTGGTCGAGGGGTTGATCGCGGTGCTGCTGGCGGCAGCGCTGATCGGCGCCACCCAGTTCGGCACCGGCAAGACCCATGTGCTGCGCTGGGCGAACAGCTACTACGGGTTGAACGCGCGCCCGGGCGGCACCCTGGTGACCGAGAACGAATACGAGCTCATCAAGCGCCTGCCGGGCATCGTGCCCGCCGACGACGTGGTCGCGGTGAACCCGTGGAACGGCGGATCGATGGCCTACGCGCTGGCCGGCGTCCACACCAACCACACCCATGTGCTCTACTCGGCGACAAAGAACGACAAGATGATCAACGCACGGCTGAATGCTGCGGCGACCTCTCCGGCGGTCTGCCAGGCGTTGGACGCCGGCGGCATCGATTGGGTGCTCGATTTCGGCAACACCCAATTCCTCAATGCCGTCAACAAGGCCTACCCCGGGTTCTGGCATCTGGACGTCGCCGAGGGCTTCGAGCCGGTCGACTCTGAGGGCGGCGCTGTGCTTTATCGGATCACCGCCTGCGAGCGTACGCCGTGACTGCCAAGATCAATCAAGGCCGAAAACGACGCCGCCGACTGCCGGTGCATCCCGAACTGCTGAGTAGGATGCATCAAACACCAGGGTCGAGGAAAGGGCTATGCCGGTGTGGTCATCACTGATCCCGTTCATAGCGGTCACCTTGGCGCTGCTCTTCGTTCCCGGGACGCTGGTCAACCTGGCCGGTGGCTTTCGCCCGCTATCGGCCATCGGCTTCGCCCCCCTGGTGAGCACCGGCATCATCGCCTTCGCCGCGATCGCCGGCCAACTGGTCGGCCTGGCCTGGGGGCCGATACCGATCGTCATCACCACCGTCGCGTCCGCGTTGCTGGGTGTGGGCGTCCGGCTGGTCTTCCGGCGCTTCGGCATCGGCGGGCCACCCCCACCACCTGACCCGGCGACCCGGGTGCATCTGGGCTGGCCGGTCGCGGGCGTCCTGCTCGGCTTCGGGATCATCGGCCGCGACATGATGGTGATCCTGGGCAGCCCGACCAACTTCTCGCAGACCTTCGACAACATCTTCCACCTCAACGCGGTGCGCTGGATCACCGAGCACCGGATGGGTTCGGCGTTGGACATGCGGATGACGTCCGGCCTGGACACCGCAGCCGGCTTCTACCCGACCGCCTGGCACGACATCGCCTCCGGCACGCTGCTGACGATGAACGCGATGGACCCGGTGCGCGCCACCAGCGCGCTGCTGATCGTCGTCACCGCGGTGGTCTGGCCGATCAGCTGCCTGCTGCTGGTTCGCCGACTGGTGGTGCCGACCCGAACCAATCAGCTCGCGTTGGGGGTGTTGGCCGCGTCCTTCTCGGCCTTCCCCTATCTGCTGGTGGGCTTTGGGGTGCTCTACCCGAACCTGCTGGGGCTGTGCCTGCTGCCGGCGGTGATGGCGCTCGGCACCGACATCCTGGGCCTGTCCCAGACGCCGACGCCGGCGCTGGCGGCCACCTGGGTGGCTGCCGCCATCGGCATGTTCGCGCTGGTCATCGCCCACCCCAATGTGGCCCTGGTGCTGACCGATGTCGTGGGCGTCATCATGGTCGTCTACTGGGCGGTGCCTGCGGTCTGGCGCGCCTGGCGCACCCGGACGTGGACGAAACCGACCAAGATCAAACTGGTCGTCCTGATCGGTTGGCTGGCCGGCGCCATGGTCGCCCTCAAGGTGGTGCGCCCGCCGATCGAGGCTGGACGCTGGGCCAACCCCCGCAATGTCATCGACGCCCTGATCGAGACCGCGTCGGTCTCCCCGCTGGAAGCGACGATCGTGGTGGTGCCTGCCCTGCTGACGCTGCTGGGCGCGCTGGTCGCGATCATCACCCGCCGCTACGTGCTGCTGGTGCTGCTGCACGCCGGGCTCTGCTTCCTGTGGTTCGTCGCAGCCGCAGTGCCGATCAGCTTCTTCCGCGACCTGATCACCGGCTCGTGGTACTCCGACCCGTACCGGCTGGCGTCCCTGCTGCCGATCTCGGCGCTGCCCTTGGCGGTGGTCGGTCTCGACTTCCTGGTCGAGAAGCTGCCGGTTGGACGCCTGAAGTCGCTGCCGGGTGCGGTGATCCCGATCGCGGTGGCCGTCCTGCTGATCGCCGG
>JAUNUL010000449.1 GCA_030538175.1 Propionibacteriaceae bacterium
GGTTCAGGTCGGGGTGCCGAGCAAGTACGCCCCGGAGTCCGATGTGCTCGTCGACCTCAGCGAGACGATCTCGACTCACAACACCGAGCACACCCCCTGCCTCTGATTCCGGAGGCCGCCGCTCTCTGGCCGCCGCCGCGATGGCCGGGGACCACTGAGCCACGGACGATGTGGCGGCTCTCCCGGCCGCGCAACGCCACCATCAGCGTCAGCGCAGGCCGAGCGGTCGATTCAGTGCGAGCGTGATGAGGCGGGTGATCAGATCCGGATAGGCGAGGCCGCTGTGCTCCCACATGCGCGGAAACATGGACAAGGCAGTGAAGCCGGGCATGGTGTTGATCTCGTTGATCCAGGCCTCGCCCTGGCGGTCGACGAAGAAGTCGACCCGAGCCAGTCCCTCCCCGTCGAGCGCGTGGAAAGCCTTCACCGCCATCTCGCGAACGCGGTCGGCGACCTCGGGGAGGATATCGGCGGGGACATCCAGGCTGACCTGTTCGTCGGGCAGGTACTTCGCCTCGAAATCATAGAAGCCGTCCTCGGTGTGCATCCGGATCTCGGCCGGGACCGAGGCCTCGGCCGTCGGGCTCTCCAACGAACCGAGCACCCCGCATTCGATCTCGCGGCAGTCCACGAACCCCTGCTCAACCAGCACCTTCGGGTCGAAGTCGCGGGCCTTGTCGATCGCCGCCTCGACGTCCTCCATGCGCTCCACCCGGGAAATGCCCATCGAGGAGCCGCCGCGGGCGGGCTTGACATAGACCGGGAAATGCAGGGAGGCCACGGCATCCAGCGCTGCGGCGCGGTCGGTGGCCCATTCCCGCGGACTGATCGCGACATAGGGGCCGACGGGGAGTGCCTGGGCCGAGAACACCAGCTTCATCAGGTGCTTGTCCATGCCGATGGCACTCGCAGCCACACCGGAGCCGACATAGCGCACGCCGGCCATCTCGAACAGGCCCTGAACGGTGCCGTCCTCGCCGAACGGGCCGTGCAGCAGCGCCAGCGCGACGTCCACGCGGACGGGGTCGATCAAGCGATCACCGTCCCGGATCACCAACTCTGCTCCATGGGGACCCCGGTGCAGGATCGCCTCGAGCCGGTCCTCGGACAGTGCGGGCAGGACGTTGTCCACGACCGCCATCTCGCGGATCTCCTCGACCGGCACGTGCACCCATCGGCCGGTGCGGGTGATGCCGATGCCGACGACACGAAACTGGTCCACGTCGATCGCCCGGGCCACACTGGCCGCGGTCAGGCACGAAATCTGGTGTTCGCTGGAGTCGCCGCCGAAGACGATCGCGACGGTCGGAAGATCAGTGTTCAGATGCACGGGGCGACCATACGGCACATCGGCCGACAGACGTGTCAGCGTTCTGGCTTGGTCTCCCGCGCCATCAGGGATCGGATCGACTCCTCCGGCTCGACTTCCCCAGCGAGGACGCGCACGACGCGTTCGACGATCGGCATCTCCACACCCTGGCGTTCGGCGAGCGCGAGGATCGACGCGCTGGAGCGTACGCCCTCTGCAATCCCGCGGGACGCCTCCGCCGCCTCCTGCACGGTCAGCCCGCGCCCCAGATGTTCACCGAACGTCCGGTTCCGCGACAGGGGGGACATGCAGGTGGCCACGAGGTCACCCATGCCCGCGAGTCCTGCGAACGTGTGCGGATCGGCGCCCAGGGACTCCCCCAACCGTGACGTCTCGGCCAGCCCGCGGGTGACCAGCGACGCCATCGAGTTGGCACCGAACCCGCGCCCAATGCCCATGCCGACCGCCAGTGCGATCGCATTCTTGGTCGCCCCGGCAATCTCGCAGCCAATGACGTCGGTGGAGACATAGGGACGGAAGTACGCCGTCCGGCAGCGCTGCCCGAACGCCTCCGCCGCCTCGGCGTCATGGCCGGCGACGACCGTGGTGGCAGGCTGTTTGGCGGCGATCTCATCAGCCAGGTTCGGGCCGCTGACCACCAGGATGCGATCCCGGCTGACCCCGGTCTGTTCGATCACCTGACTCATCGTGAGCAGCGTCCCGACCTCGACGCCCTTGGCCAGGCTCACCAGGAAAGCGTCGGTCGGGACCTGCCATCGCTCAAGGTTGGCGCGCAGTTGCTGAGCAGGGACCGCCAGGACGACGGTGGTAGCGCCGGCCAAGGCCTCCTCGGGGTCACTCACCGCCGTGATGGTGCGTG
>JAUNUL010000450.1 GCA_030538175.1 Propionibacteriaceae bacterium
CAGTGCGAGGGCGACACCTTCTGGGTCTAGCCCTTGCGTGTCGATGGGGAGCTGTTCGACTGCCACCTCGTACGAGGCGAAGACGTTGAGTGCCCCGATGTAAGTCGGTCCTTCGGCAAGTACTGTGTCGCCGGGGTTGCAAAGCAGCTTGGTTACTAGATCGATGCCCATTTGGGACCCGCTGGTGATGAGGAGGTCGTGCTCGCAGAGGCCTGTTGCGCCGACCTGGCTCATCAGGTCTGCGAGGACTTCTCTCAATTGGGGGATTCCGGCGCCTGACCCGTATTGAAGAATCTCAGCGCCGCGGTCGTTGAGTAGTCGTTGAGTGATCGTGGCAATCGCGTTGTGGGGGAGAAGCGAGACGTCGGGGTTTCCGCCGGCCAGGGAGATCACTTGCTTGTCATGGGTGGTGTCGAAGGCGGTCCTGATGGGCGAGGGCTTGAGGACTGCCTCTCGCGAGGCGAAACTCCAGTTCACTGTCGTCTCCCCCTAGCTCGCTCAGTTCGTGCGCGACCGCGCTGTCGGTGTCAGGCCAAACCCCTTGACATGCCGCGTGCGGCGGGCGACCATGAACGCAGTTGTACAGACAACTGGACAACCAGTCAAGGGAGACGGCGTGTCAGGGGACTTCACCCCGTTGTATGCGGGCATCGCTCAGGATTTGCGGAGCCAGATCCTAGGCGGAGCGATGGCGCTGGGCAGCAAGATTCCATCCGAAAACGAGTTGATGGTTCGATACCACACCACGCGTGGGACGGCTCGTGCGGCCGTGGATCTGTTGGTCGACGAAGGGTTGGTGCGTCGGGAGCGTGGGCGCGGAACCTTTGTGGTCTTGCGTCCTGTCAGACATCGGGTGCTGAACTTCGGCGGTTTCACCGACAGCGTCCGGAGTCTCCACGAGGTGGCCTTGTCGCGGGTCGTGGAGAGCGTAGTAGAGGCGTCGGCTGACGGGCCACAGCTGAAGCTCGTGCGTCTCCGCGGGGTCGCGCGGAACGGGACGGAGGAGGTCGCATCGTTGGACACTTCGTATCTGTCGTTGCGGCGGTTCCCGGGGTTGGATGCCGTGGATTTCGAAGGAAGGTCTCTCTACCAAACCCTGCGTGAGAACTACGGCGTGTATCCGCGCAGGACGTTGGTTTCGCTGCGAACCCACCGTCCGAGTGATCGTGAGCGGACCCTGCTTCAGGAGCCCGCAGATGGAACGGACCTTCTGCTTGCTGATGGCCATGGCTTTGACCAGTTCGATCAGCCGTTCGAGCGGATGCTGGTTCTGTACCCATCTCGAACGGAGTTCACGTTTAGCACTCCCATAGATGTCGGGGGAGCAACCGGCATTGGCAAGCATGCCTGATGGCCCCGATGGCCAATTTTCATACCAAATCGAAAGGCAGGGTAGGGATGAGCACACGAAAGACTTGGGCCGCGGCCATTGCTGGGGCACTGCTCCTGGCTGGCTGCGCCGGCGGAGCACCACAGCAGGGGGCCAACGCGGGTGGTGAGGTCCAGATCAACATCATGGGCGCCACGATGCGCTTGGAGAGCATGGTCACCGGATGGGAGACCATGATCGCGGAGTTTGAAACGGCGAACCCCGGGGTGAAGGTGAATCTGGACCTCCAGGGCGAGTGGGACGAGATTCCTCAACGTCTTTCACAGGCGCGCATGTCGAACAAGAGCGTGGATCTGATCCGGACCACAGGCGGGATCATCCGGTCGACCCTGGCTCCGGCTGGCGCCGTTGTTGACCTCACCGACGCGGTCAAGCCGATTGAGGACCGCTTCGTGACTGGGACGCTCGACAATTACCGCATCGGTGACCACCTTTGGGGACTCCCCTATGGAGAGACCACGACTAGCGCGGTCTTCTATAACAAGACCATGTTTGACGATCTTGGCCTGAAGGCGCCGAGCACCTTCGACGAACTGGTGGCGGCATCGAACACCATCAAGGAGAAGAAGGGCATCAAGAACCCGTGGATCCACCAAGGGTCTTTGGTCGGGTACTGGCCGATGTGGTTCCAGGAGACGTACAGCCAGACCACCAAGCATCAGCAGGTGGAACGTGTTGAGGGATGGCTCAGTGGCAAGCAGAGCTTCGTGACCCCTGAGTCGGTAGATGCGCTCGGCCTGGTCCACAAGTTCTTCGAAGCAGGGGTGCTCACGCGTGACAGCCTGGACACC
>JAUNUL010000451.1 GCA_030538175.1 Propionibacteriaceae bacterium
GTGTCCCCCGCTGTCACCTCCCCCCAACAGCCCGCCGCCCGCAACGCCGACTCCACTGCCCGCCCTGGCTGGCGTACTCCCCGCTTCCTGCACTTCGTCGGCCACAGCATTACCCACCTGGTCCGGGAGTGGTCCTTCCTGGCGTTCCTGATCGCCATGCCGGTGACGATGTATCTGTTCTTCTCCGGCATCTATGGCGACCAGCTCACCAGCGGCGGGGTCGCGGTGTCGGCGGTGATGATGGTCACGATGGCAACCTATGGCGGTCTCGGCGCGGCGATGAATGCCGGCGCCACCATCCAGTCCGAGCGCTCGTCCGGCTGGTTCCGCCAGCTGATGATCACCCCGTTGACGGCCACCGAGTTCGTCGTCGCAAAGATCTGCACGGCCCTGGCCGCGATGCTGCCGGCGCTTGCAGCGGTCGGGATCGCGGGGGTGTTCCGGGGCGTACGCCTGCCGGTGGCAACCTGGTTCAGCATCCTCGGCCTGCTGATCCTGGCGCTGCTGCCGATGGTCGTGCTCGGCCTGGTGATCGGGCTGTGGTTCAAGCAGCAGACCGCGAGCGCCGTCACCACCCTCACCATGCTCGCTCTGTCCATGGTCGGCGGCCTGTGGTTCCCCCTGGACATGCTCCCCGGTGTCATGCAGACCGTCGGCAAGCTCCTGCCGTCCTATTGGGCCGGCCAGATCGGCATCTGGCCGATCATCGGCGGCGCGTTCCCCTGGCGTGGGGTCCTGGTGCTCGGCATCTGGGTCCTCGTGCTCTCCGGGCTCGGCGCTCTCGGCTATGGTCGCGCCGTCCGCACCTCGCGGCGCTGACCACCGGGAGGAGCGACGTGACGAGCCACACTGCGCCAGCAGCGTCGACCGAAGCAGCAGAGTCGGCCAGGTCGACCGCACCGGGCGAGTCGACCGCGCCGGCGCCAACGGCCCCCGGGTTCAATCCCGAAGCGCAGGAGCTGCCGTGGTGGCGGCGCATGATCGCCCAAGGGCTGCTCTATTTCGCCCCCAGCACCGTCTTCGTCGCCATCCCGATCGTCTTCATCGTCGGGCAACCGCTGCCCGTGGTCGTGGGGGTGACCATCGCGGCCCTGCTGCTCGGTGGCCTGTTCGTCGGCTGCACGCTGATCATGCACTGGTCGGAGCACCGCCGCTGGGCCTGGCTCGCCGGCATGGTTGCCACCCTCGTCCTGCTGGGATTCGTGAGCGGTGGAGACGCTCGCCCCACCTATTTCGCGCCGTATCTCACCGCCGCCTCCGCTGTGCTGATTCCCTGGCGGCGGGCGAGATTCGCCATCATGGCAGTGACGGTGGCGGTGCTGGTCACGGCACTGATCCAGCGTGACCTGTTCGGCATCGTGATGGCGACCATCGCGTTCTCGATCGGCCTGTCGATCGGCCTAGGGCTGGAGGCAGAACGGACCCAACGCGCCCTCCGTGCCGCCGAGGAGCGCACCGCCGTCCTGGCCGTCGCCGCCGAACGCGAACGGATCGGTCGCGACCTCCACGACATCCTGGGGCACTCCCTCACCACCATCGCCGTCAAGGCGGACCTGGCCCATCGGCTCGTCGGCCGCGACGACGAGGCGGCGCGCGCCGAGGTGGACAGCTTGGCTCTGGTCGCTCGCCAAGCCCTGGCCGACGTGCGGGCGACCGCATCGGGGATGCGGGAAGTACGCCTCGCCACCGAAATCGCCTCGGCTCGGTCGGTGCTCACCGCCGCAGGAATCGAAGCGATCACCCCGACCGCCATGCCCGTGCTCGATGACACCCGCTCGGAACTGTTCGGGTATGTCCTGCGTGAAGCAGTCACGAACATCGTCCGCCATGCTGGCGCCACCACCTGCACCGTTGGATGTGGCAGTGGCCACGTCACGATCAGCGATGACGGACGGGGATTGGGTGGTCGACGGAGTCGGGGCGGCGAAACTCCCCGGGCTGACGGCCGGGACGGGCAAGGCCAGCAGAACTCTGGAATCATCGAGGGCAGTGGGTTGCGCGGCCTGCGGGACCGGGTCGAACAAGCCGGGGGAACCCTGACTGTGGCATCGTCAGCGAGCGGCACGACCCTGACCGCGACGATGGAGACGACCACATGCCCGACGGTGGAACAACCAGGCTGCTGGTCGCCGACGACCAGACCCTGATCCGCACAGCGCTGGCCACGATGCTGA
>JAUNUL010000452.1 GCA_030538175.1 Propionibacteriaceae bacterium
GCCCGGGCTGGCCGCGCGGGCTGTACGCGGTGGGACCGACCGGGACCCGACCTATGAAGCGCGGATCTCCGACCACGCACCGGTCGTCGTGGAGTACGCCGACACGCCAGGCCAAAGCGCCTGAGCATCACCCAGCCGGTGAAGCGACTTCACCGGATCTGGCGATTTCCGCATGCTTAAGCACTCGCGGCGCCGAGGAAACCAGGTAAGACTTACCAGGAGTCCGTGCCGTTGGCCGGGCCGAACAGGAAACGCTGCACGGACCCCGAACTGAACACAACGCAGCCAACAACGGCAGCGTCAACCTCAGGAGCCCCCATGATCGAGGTCGAACATCTCACCAAAAGATTCGGCAACCTCACCGCCGTCGATGACTTATCGTTCCGCGTCGCCGAGGGAGAGTTGTTCGCTTTTCTCGGCACCAACGGCGCCGGCAAGTCGACCACCATCTCCTGCATGACCACCCTGCTCGACTATGACGGGGGACGGATCGCGCTCGCCGGCCATGAACGGGGCAAGGACGACGAAGGCATCCGTCGGGCTACCGGAGTGGTCTTCCAGCAGTCGCTGCTCGATCCCATGCTGAGCACCAACGAGAACCTGGCCATCCGGTCCAAGTTCTATGGCGTGGCGCCGGCCCGGATCGACGAACTCAGCGATCTCGTTGACCTGGGCGATTTCCGCACCCGCCCCTATGGGGTGCTGTCCGGTGGCCAGAAGCGGCGCGTGGACATCGCCCGTGCGCTGCTGCACAGCCCCCGAATCCTCGTCCTCGACGAGCCGACGACGGGTTTGGACCCAGCCTCCCGCGAACAGGTCTGGAACGCGATCGCCCTGCTGCGTCGCGAGCTCGGCCTGACGGTGCTGTTGACCACCCACTACATGGCCGAGACGGAGAACGCCGATCAAGTGCTCGTGGTCGACAAGGGCCGCGCCCTCGCCGAGGGCACCCCGATGGACCTCCGAGCGCGCTATTCGCGCCCACGCCTGTCCTTGGTGCCGGCCAATCCCGATGCCGCCCGGCGCGTGCAGATGGCCGCCGAACAGCATGCCCACTCCGTGACCTTCGAGGGCGGCGCGCTGCACCTGCGTCTCACCGCCTCGGATACGGCGCTGGCACTGCTCGATCAGCTTCGCAACGACATTGTCGACTTCGAATTCGTGCACGGCACGATGGATGACGTTTTCCTCAACCTGTCCCGGCAGGGCGCTGACGCGGCCACCGCAGCGGCGACCGCACCCACCGCCAACCAAGCAGAGGTATCGGCATGACCAGCACCACCGCAGACCGCGTGGCCGTCGCCCCGCCGCGTTTCGGCAGCAACGCCGCCACACTGATCCGCCGCAACCTGCGCATCTATTTCCGTGACAAGACAGCGGTCTTCCTGTCCTTGTTGTCCCCCGTGATCCTGCTCTTCCTCTATCTGTTGTTCCTGGGCTCACTGCAGGTGAACAGTGTGGCCAGAGAGGTCCCTCAGGCGGCCACGGGCGACATCTCCGCGTTCGTGAACGCGTGGGTGTTCGCGGGCATGATCGCCATCACACCGTTCACGACGGCGTTCGCCGCCATGGGCTCGTTCGTCGACGACAAGGCCACCGGACGGTTCCGCGAGTTCCGCGTATCGCCGCTCAAAGAGACCGACCTGATCATCGGCTACCTCGGTGCCGGGTTCATCGTGGCCGTGCTGATGACCAGTGTCCTGCTCGGCGCCGGCGTCACCTTCCTGTCCCTGGTAACGGGGGTCAGCTTCACGGTCGGCGGCGTGGCCCAGGCATTCGGTCTCATCCTGCTGCTGTCTTTGGCCTATTCCGCGGTCGGTGCGTTCATCCTGACCTTCGTCGGCTCCTCAGCGGGGTACACCGCAGTCAGCACCGTCATCGGCACCATCCTCGGCTTCCTGGCGGGCGTCTATCTGCCGATCGGCATGCTGGGGCGTGCTGTCGCTGACGGCCTCAACCTGCTGCCCTTCTCCCCCGCTGCGATGCTTGTGCGCGGGCCGCTCGTCGCGGGTCCACGGGATACGCTCGCCGCGGCCGCCGGGCCCGGCTCGCAGCAAACCATCGACGCGATCAACGCCGAATACGGGTTCACCCTCTTCGTCGGTGGCGTGCAGCTGCAACCCGCCTGGGTGGTGATCGGCCTGTTCGTCGTCGCCGTCGTGTTCACTGCT
>JAUNUL010000453.1 GCA_030538175.1 Propionibacteriaceae bacterium
CTTCCGCCTGCTGGACCAGTTGGCCACCTACGACCGGCCCACCCCCTTGGTCGTCCTCACCGGCGGCGACCCCTTCGAGCGCGGTGACCTGGCGGAGCTCACCCGCTACGGAACCTCCCTCGGCCTCAACGTCTCCCTCTCACCCTCGGTCACCCCGCGCCTGACCCGGCAGCGGCTCGAGGCCCTGCGGGAAGCCGGCGGGTCCGCCCTGTCACTCTCGCTCGACGGCGCGACGGCCGCGACCCACGACCGTTTCCGTGGCTTCGAGGGCACCTACGCGGCGACGCTGGCGGCCGCCCGGATGGTCACCGACATCGGCTACCGCCTGCAGATCAACTCCACCATCACCGCGGGCAACGTCCGCGAGGCCCCGGCCCTGCTGGCACGGGTCATCGAACTCGGCGCGAAACTGTGGAGCGTGTTCTTCCTCGTGCCCACCGGGCGGGGCGCCGGGCTCGGGGCCCTGACCGCCGATCAGCGCGAGGACGTCCTCCACTGGCTCCACGACGTCTCCGACCGGGTGGCCGTCAAGACCACCGAGGCGCCGCACTACCGCCGCGTGGTCCTGCAGAAAGCCGCCGGCACCGATACCGCCGAACTCGGCGACCTCTACCGGCAGCTCACCGAGCTGACCGCGACCGCACTCGCCGGCGTACCCATCCGGCAACGCCCCGCCCGCCCACCGATCGACGTCAACGCCGGCCGCGGGTTCGTGTTCATCGACCACCAGGGCAAGGTCTATCCGTCCGGTTTCCTGCCACACGTCGCCGGTGATGTCCGCCAGACGCCGCTGCCGCAGATCTATCGTGAGGCCGACATCATGCGGTCCCTGCGTACGCCGACCGCATTCGGCGGCAAGTGCGGCCAATGTGAGTTTGCCGACGTCTGCGGCGGGTCGCGATCCAGGGCGTACGCCGTCACCGGCGACCCGCTCGCCAGCGATCCGAGCTGCGCCTATGTGCCCGCGACCTGCCCTTCGAAGACTGGGGACGCAGTTCCCGGCTGACGGCCCACGGTCGGGTGTGGTTCGATGGCCCGCATGGAATCCGGCCGTTACCCGATCCACGACACCCGCCTGGCCAATGGCCTGCGGGTGATCGTCAGCCCCGACCACCAGGCACCCGCGGTGGCGTTGAACTTGTGGTACAACGTCGGATCCCGCCACGAGGAACCCGGCCGGACAGGCTTTGCGCACCTCTTCGAACACCTGATGTTCCAGGGCTCGGCCAACGTCGAGTCCGGCCAACACATCGCGCTGATGCAGTCCGCCGGCGCATCGGTCAACGCGACCACCTGGTTCGACCGGACCAACTATTTCGAAGCCCTGCCAACCGGCGGGCTCGAGCTCGCCCTGTGGCTCGAGGCCGACCGGATGGCCACCCTGCTGGATGCCGTCGGTCAGGACAACCTCGACAACCAGCGCGAGGTCGTCAAGGAGGAGAAGCGACAGCGCTATGACAACGTCCCCTATGGCGATGTCATGGAGCGCCTGGTCAGCCTGACGTTCCCGGCGGATCACCCCTATGGCCACACCACCATCGGGTCGATGGCTGACCTCGATGCGGCCAGCCTCGACTATGTCCACCACTTCTTCCGCACGCACTATCTGCCGAACAACTGCGTGCTCACCCTCGCTGGCGATGTCACCCCCGAGGATGGGGTGGCCCTCGTTGAGCGCTATTTCGGCCACATTCCCGCCGGGGAACTGCCCCCGGCGGCACCTACGCCCGACCTCGGGCCGATCACCGGGCTGCCGCGGCAGGAGACCACCGCAGCCGTGCCGGCGGATGCGGCGTACTTCACGTGGCGGCTGCCGCCGCTCGGCACCCGGGAGATCGACGCGGCCGACCTGGCGCTGTCCATCATCGGCGGCAGCCAGACCAGCCGCTTCCACCGAGCCCTGGTGCGGGAAGCCGAGCTCGCCACCGGCGCCGGTTCGTCGGCCCTGCAGTTGATCGGCGGGCACTCATTCGGCTTCGCGTCCGCCCGGGCTCGCGATGGCATCGCGATCGAACGGCTCGAGGAAGCCATGGTCGTGGAGGTCGCGCGGTTCATCGCTGACGGCCCCAGCCCCGATGAAGTACGCCGGGCCCGCGCCCAGTTCGAACGCCACTGGCTGCAGTCCCTCGCGCGCCTGGAGACCCGCGCCGATGAACTCTCCG